>JASLXG010000070.1 GCA_030740435.1 Alphaproteobacteria bacterium
GCCCTTGCGTACAGCTAACGGTTCCCGTCACCAGGGTCCGTAGGGGACTTCCACCCCCAAGTCGTCGCCGGGCCACCACAGCCCGGCAAATGGTGCTTTCGCACCGTGCGCCATGCCTGGCACACCGCGCCCGCGCAGGCAGCGGACCAACAGTCCGCCGCCGTGAGCGAAAAAAAGCAAGCCTGGATCTCAGTTCCTGAGATCCAGGCTTGCGTCCCGGGGCAATGGCAGTCAGCATGAAAGCAGGGGAGGCAGAGAAGAAAAGCTGAGCGTGAGCGATGATCGAGATCAAGCCGGAAGTCGTCTGCCACATCGTCTTCAGAGCGCGACAGATGCAGGCCGCCGACGACCTCATCGAGGGTGCGGACGAAACCGAGGAACAGCCGGTCGACCTCGACGATCTCGACGAGGAGGCTCTGGATCGCGGCATCCACGACGAACACGAGCGCGATCCCACTTACAACGAGCTCAAGGAATTCATCGACGGCCTCAGCTTCGACGACCAGCATGAGCTGATCGCCCTGGCCTGGCTGGGACGCGATAGCGCCGAGGATGAATGGCCCGAATTGCTCCGCCTGGCCCGCGAACGGCGCACCGAACACACCGCCGATTATCTGCTCAGCATGCCGTTGCTGGCCGATTATCTGCAGGACGCGCTGCAGGTCTTCGACATCTCAACCGAAGACTTCGAGGAAGAACGGCGGTAGGGCGGATCCCGTCAAACAAAACAACTAAACCGCGCTGGCGCCGGAATCGACCGGCAGGATGGCGCCGGTGACGCGGCGGCTTTCGTCGGAGGCGAGATAGAGCGCCATCCAAGCCACGTCCTCGGGAGCGCAAATACCGAGCAGGCTTTTCTGCACGATTGGGTTGTCGTCCGAGATCATGGCCAGCACCCGTTCGGTGCCGACCACGCCGGGCGCGATGGCGTTGACCCGGATGCCCTGGGGCGCCAGTTCCTGGGCCAGCGCCTTGGTCAGCGTCAACACGCCGCCCTTGGCCGCGGTGTAGGCGTCGGCGCCTTGGGTGGCGGTGAGGGCCCGGATCGAGGTGGTGTTGATTATCGAGCCGCCGCCGGCCGCCTCGAGGTACGGGATCGCCAGGCGGCAGCCCAGGAAGGTGCCGAAAAGATCGACGCCGATGGTGCGCCAGAACTCGTCGAGCGCGATCTCGCTGATGCGGCCGTCGCGGGCCGTGGCGCCGCCGGCGTTGTTGTAGAGCACGTCGAGGCCGCCGAAGGCCGCCACGGTGGCCGCCAGGGCGGCACCAAAGCTGGCTTCGTCGGCGACGTCGGTCTCGACAAAGAGGGCCCGGCCGCCGGCTGCCTCGATGGCCGCGGCCGCGGCCTGGCCGGCCTCGGCGTTGATCTCGGCCAGGGCCACGGACGCGCCTTCGCGGGCGAACAGGAAGGCCGCGGCGCGGCCGATACCGCTGCCGGCACCGCTGACCAGGATGCGCTTGCCTTCGAGTCTGTTCATCATTACCTCCCTGGTGCGTTGCGGCCCGGACGATAGCAGGCCGTGAGCCGGTTAGAAATCCGAGCCTGGACGGCGCCGGTGCGGGAAACGAGCTACGGAAGGGTCGATGCCATACTGATCCTTGTTCGTTTTGGACACGATTTCCCACAACCTCGATCGCAACTGTGGTACTGTAGTTACGGTAAGTAGGGGCATTGAAAGAGGAAGAAATTCTCAGGACATTTTCGTTTTGATTGTGAAGATCTGGCATTTCGGCGTTCGCACAAGTAGCCAACTTTTTTGAGTCCGAGGACGATTCCGGATTGGCGGGAGACGGGCGTATCGATGAAGTCGTTTTGGAAATTCCTCGATCGCCTGGCAACAGCGGGCTTGGTAGTTGCCGGCCTGGGACTGCTGTGGACGCCGACGAGCAGCGGTGACGACATCGGTCTCTTTGGCTTCGGCGAATGGACGGTGGTGACCGTCAACGGCCCGGTGCAGACCAAAGCCGGCGACAACACATGGAACAACTGGGCCGTGGCCAAACGCGGCACGCGGGTCTCGGTTTACGGCTCGGTCAAGACCGGCCGGGGCGCCAGCGCCACCCTGGCGCGGGGCAAGGATCGCATGGTGGTGTCGCCCAACAGCCGCATCACCATCGCCCCCGTGGGCCCTTCGCCGGCCTCGCTCAACGAAACTCCGGTGACCATCCTGCAAAGCACCGGCCGCGCGCTTTACAACGTCCAAACCCGGCCCAGCCGCCGCTTCCAGGTGCTGACGCCCTTCCTGGTCGCCGGCGTCAAGGGAACCACCTTCTCGGTCGACGTCTCGACGGCCGGGGCCAGCGTCAGCGTCAGCGAGGGCACCGTCTCGGTATCGCCCTCGGCCGGCGGCGAAGGCGTCGACGTCTCGATCGGCATGACCGCCGCGGTTTCGGCTGCCCCCGGTTCCGGCGTCTCGGTGGTACCGACGACGGCGGCGCCCCCCGCACCCCCGGCCCCCCCGGCCCCCCCGGCACCGCCAGCGCCCCCGGCACCGCCCGCACCGGCAACCCCTGCCGCCACGGCGCCGCCCGGCGCCTCGGCCGCCAATGCTGCAGCCGCCGCTGCCGGCGCGGCCAGCGGTCAGGGACCGGGCAGCGGCGGTGGCAATAACGGCGGCAATAGCGGTGGACCGGGTACCGGCGGCGGACCGGGTGGCGGTGGGGGACCGGGAAGCGGTGGCGGCGGAGGTGCCGACGGCGGTGATGGTGAAGGCGGAGGCGGCTCCGGAGGCGGCGGTGGTTCCGGTGGCGGTGGCGGAGGTGGCTCCGGCGGTGGCGGCGGTGGTGGCGGTTCCGGCGGCGGCGGAGGCGGAGGCGGAGGTGGCTCCGGTGGCGGTGGCAACGGCGGTGGCGCCTCGGGCGGTGGTGGCAATGGCGGCGGTAACGGCGGTGGCTCATCGGGCGGCGGCGGCAATGGCGGCGGTAACGGCGGCGGTGCTTCGGGCGGCGGTGGCGCCTCGGGCGGGGGCAGTTCCGGCGGCGGCGCTTCGGGTGGCGGCGGCAATGGCGGCGGTAACGGTGGCGGCGCCTCAGGTGGCAGCGGATCAGGCGGCAACGCCGGAGGTAATTCAGGCGGCACCGCCGGAGGTAATTCGAGCGGCAACGCCGGAGGTAATTCGGGCGGCAACGCCGGAGGTAATTCGGGCGGCAACGCCGGAGGTAATTCGGGTGGTGCCTCAGGTGCTAGCGCCGGTGGTGGCTCGAGCGGCAGCAGCGGCAGTAGTGGCTCCAGCGGCAGCAGCGGCAGCAGTGGCTCCAGCGGCAGCAGCGGTAACAGCGGCAACAAGGACAACAGCGGCGGTGGCAAAGGCGGCGGTGGCGGCGGTGGCGGCGGTGGCGGCGGTGGCGGCGGCAATGGTGGCGGCAATGCCAATGCCGGATAAGGGAACGCAAATGCTCAGGCGAAACCGCGCATGAAGGCGCGTTTGCCATACCTGTTGGTGGCGGCCGCCGTGACGGCGGGCTTTCTGCTCGGCCTGTTCGAGCCCTCTGAACGGCGTTGGACGGACTTGCGCATGTGGCTGCTGGAAAGGGACGCCGGCCGCGGTGCCGCTCTGGTGACCATCGATGCCTCCAGCCTGGCCGAACTCGATACCTGGCCCTGGCCGCGGCACTACCATGCCCGGGTGCTCGACAACCTGCTGGCCGCCGGCGCTTCCCGGGTGGCCTTTGCCATCGACTTCAGCTCGCGATCAAAGGCCGGCGAGGATGCCGCCTTCGAGCGCTCCCTGGCGGCGGCCGGCGAGCGTGCGGTGCTGCCGGTGTTCCAGCAGTACGACCGCTCCGGCGGCCAGGTGGCACTGCGGCGCACCTTGCCGCTCGAACGCTTCGGCCGCCACACTGCCCTGGCTTCGATCAACGTCGAGCCCGAGGGCGACGGCCTGGTGCGCCGCTTGCGACGCTCCTACGACTGGGACGGCACCCCGGTGCCGACGCTGGCGGCGCTGCTGGCCGGGAGCGGAGCCGGATCAAGCGGCCCCTTCCACATCGACTACGGCATCGCTCCGGCCAGTCTGACCCGGCTTTCCTTTGCCCGTGTGCTGCGCGGCCAGTTCGATGCGCGGCTGGTGGCTGGCCGCCAGGTCATCGTCGGGGCCACGGCGGCGGAGTTGGGGGATCGCTTGGCGACGCCGCTTCATCGCGCGCTCCCCGGCTCCGTAATCCACTACCTGGGCTACGAATCGCTGGTGCAGGGCCGGGCGCTGGGGCGGCTCGATGAACTTTTCGTCAGCGCCGGGATCTTCGGCCTGGCGCTGCTGGGCTTTATGTTCGTGGGCTGGTCGTGGCGCCGCGGTCTGATGGTGCTGGCGGCCCAGACGGCCCTGCTGGCGCTGGCTGCGCTGGCCACCCAGGCGCTGGCGCCGGTGATCGTCGACACCGTACCCTGGGCCGTCACGCTGGCGCTCTGCTACCTGCTGTCGACGCTGCTGGCTAGCGAACGCCAAGCGCTGCGGATCTTTTCCCAGAGCATGGCCCTGGTGCACCAGCGCCGGCTCATGCGCAGCGTCCAGGAGGCCAGCTACCATGCCATCCTGGTGGTCGACAGCGGAGCCCGGGTGCGGCTCTTCAATCCGGCGGCGGAAAAGCTCTTTGGCCGCCCCGCCGATGAGATCATCGGCAGGCCCGTGGGGTTGCTGCTGCCCGAGCTCGAACGCCCCGAATTCACGGCCGAGGCGTTGGGCTACCTGCGCCAGGGCCTGGGCGCCGACGGCCGCGGCAGACCCCGCGAGGTGGCGGGCCGGGAGGGCAGCGGGCGCAGCTTCCCGATGGAAATGGTGGTCCAGGAGGTGGGCCAGCGCATCAGCGCCCATACGTTCGAACGCCGCGGCGACGACCGCAACGTCTTGATCTGCATGATGCAGGACATCAGCGCCCGCAAGGCCCGCGAGACGGGACGTCAGACCGCCCTTGATGTGGCCGTCTCGGCCAACATCGCCAAAAGCAAGTTTCTTTCCGGCATGAGCCACGAGCTGCGCACGCCGCTCAATGCCATCATCGGCTTTGCCGACGTGCTGCGCGGCGGCCACGTCGGCGAATTGCTCGACAAGCAGCGCGAGTACCTCGACATCATCCAGCTTTCCGGCCGCCACCTGCTGGAACTCATCAACGATATCCTCGACCTCTCCAAGATCGAGGCGGATGAGGTCGAACTGGTGGAAGAAGAGGTCGACCTGTCCGAAATGGCCGAAATCGCCTTGCGCCTCGTCGACAATGGCGGCTCCGTCGCCGGGCTCGAACTGGGGATGGTGGCGGCCGACGACCTACCGCGACTGCGCGCCGACCAGCGCATGATGCGCCAAGTACTGCTCAATCTGCTCTCCAACGCCATCAAGTACACCCCGGCCGGTGGCAGCGTCACACTCCGCCTGGCGCTGGGCCCGGGCGGCGGCCTGACCGTCAGCGTCAGCGATACCGGCATCGGCATGAACGACGAAGATATCGACGCGGCACTGACGGCCTATGACCGGGCCGCCGATCCCACCGTGCGGCGCATCGAAGGCACCGATCTCGGCCTGCCGGTAGCCAAAGCCATCATCGCCCGCCACGGCGGGCAGATGGCCATCGAGAGCCAGCCGGGTCGGGGCACCACGGTGACCTGCTGGTTGCCCCCCGAACGCCTGGTCGCCAAAGTCGCCAGCGCAACCGTCTTTTCCTGATAGTTTGCCGGCGCCTGAACGGCGCCGCTTGCCGGCCCGGCTTTGATCCGCGATCATCGCGCCGCCATGAACCGAAGTACGCTTTTGCTGTTGATCGGGTTGACCTTCTTCTGGGGCATCAACTGGCCGATCATGAAGGTGGGCCTAAGCGAATTCTCGGTCTGGACCTTCCGTGCCCTGGCCAGCGTCACCGGCGCCATCGGGCTTTTTGCCATCGCCCGGGCCGGCGGCGCTTCGCTCAGGGTACCGGTGGGCGAGCGCCTCGGCCTGGTGGTGGCGGCGCTCTTGAACATCACGCTCTGGAACGTGCTGATCCTTTTCGGCCTCGGCCTGATGGCCTCGGGCCGGGCCGCCATCCTGGCTTTCACCATGCCGCTGTGGGCCACCGTGATCGGTAGCTTCGTGCTCGGCGAGCGCCTGGGCCGGCGCCAGGTGCTGGGGCTTGGCCTGGGCCTGAGCGGCATGGCGCTGCTGCTGGCCGGCGACATCCGAGCCCTGGGCGCGGCTCCGCTAGGGGCGCTGCTGGTGGTCGGCGCGGCCATCAGTTGGGCCGGCGGCACGGTGGCCGTCAAATACTACCGCTTCACCATGACGCCGACCGTGCTGGTGGCCTGGCAGCAAGTCATCGGCGTGATTCCCATCGTGACCATGGCGCTGATGCAGGACACCATGATCGGCCCGGTGACGCTATGGCCAGCCCTGGCGGTGCTCTACAACATGCTGGTGGCCTCGATCTTCTGCTACTGGGTTTGGTTTCGCGTCGTGCTCAGTGTGCCCGTCGCCACCTCCACCATCAGCACCCTGATGATTCCCGTGCTCGGCGTGATTAGCGGCGCTCTGGCGCTGGGAGAGCGGCCCGGTGCGCTCGACTTCGCGGCGCTGGTGCTGGTCGCCGGCGCCATCGCCGTGGTACTCCTGCCCAACCGCCCGAGCCGCCGCTAACTGGTTTCGAGATCGATATGAATGACATCGAAGCCCCGATGTTCGACGTCTTCGGTACCGTCGTCGACTGGCGCGCCAGCGTTGCCCGCGAGGCCGCCGCCCTGGCCGGCCAACCCGGTTGCCCCTGATGGCGGCGAAATTCGCCATCGGCCAACCTGTGCCCCGCAAGGAGGATCCCAGGCTGCTGCGCGGCGGCGGCCGTTACACCGACGACATCGACCTGCCGGGCCAATATCATGGCTTCGTGCTGCGCTCGCCCCTGGCCCACGGGATCGTGTGCGCACCCTGAACACCGCACCGGCCTTGGCCACACCCGGCGTCGTCGCGGTCTTTACCGGCGGCGACCTGGCCGAGGCCGGAGTTGCACCCTTCCCCTTCACGCTCCCGCTCACCAGCCACGACGGCAGCCCGCCGGCCGTGCCCCAGCGCTGGGCCCTGGCCCGCGGCCGCGTCAACCACGTTGGCGAGGCCCTGGCCCTGGTGGTCGGCGAAAGCGTCCATGCCGCGCGCGACGGCGCCGAGGCCATCGGCCTGGAGATCGAGCCCCTGCCCGTGGTCACCGATCCCGAGGCGGCGCTGGCGGCGAATGCCGTGCAGGTCCACGACGAGGTTCCCAACCTCTGCCTGGACTGGCGTTCGGGCGATTTCGCGGCCGTCGAACAAGCCTTCGCCGGAGCCGCCCATGTGGTGCGCCGGCGCCTGGCTGTCAACCGCACGGCCGTGGCCACCACCGAGCCCCGCGGCGCCCTGGCCGCCTACGCCGCCGCCGACGGCCGTTTTGTCCTCCATGTCGGTTGCCAGGGTGTTTTCGCCATGCGCCAGGACCTGGCCCAAAGCCTGCCCGAGGTGGCGCCGGAGCGCTTCCGGGTGCTGAGCCACGACGTGGGCGGCTCGTTCGGCATGAAGTCGGCGCTCTATCCCGAATACCTGGCCATCCTGCACGCCGCCCGGGTGCTGGGCCGGCCGCTCAAGTGGAGCGACGACCGGGCCGGCAGTTTTCTTTCGGATCAGCAGGCCCGCGAGGCGGTCTTCAGAGCCGAGCTTGCCCTCGACGCCGAGGGCAACTTCCTGGCGCTGCGCATCGAAGGACTGGCGAATTTGGGTGCCTACCTCACCACCTACGGCCCGCTGATGACCACCATCAGCATCGAGCGCAACGCCCCCAGCCTTTACCAAACCCCGCTGATGGCCATCCGCACCCGCTGCGTCTTCACCAACACCGTGCCCATCGGGCCCTACCGGGGTGCCGGCCGGCCCGAGGGCAACTACATCATGGAGCGCCTGGTCGACGCGGCGGCCCGCGAGCTGGGCCGCGACCCGGCCGAACTTAGGCGCCAGAACCTGATCCCGCCCCAGGCCATCCCCTACCGGGCGCCCTCGGGCCTGGAATACGACAGCGGCGACTTTCCCGCCGTGCTCGAGAGTGCCTTGGAAAAAGCCGACTGGCCGGGCTTTGCCGCACGTCAGGCCGAAAGCCGGTCGCGAAACCGGCTGCGCGGCCGCGGCCTGGCCTGCTACCTTGAAGCGACGGCGGCGCCGAGCCGCGAGATGGGCGGGATTCGATTCGGACCGGGTGGCGACGTCACCATCGTTACCGGCACCCTGGACTACGGCCAGGGCCACGCCACGGCCTTCGCCCAGGTCCTGGCCCAACGCCTGGGGTTGCCGTTCGGGAAGATCGATCTCTTGCAAAAAGACAGCGACGAGTTGCTGCACGGCGGCGGCACCGGCGGCTCGCGCTCGCTGGTGTCGAGCGGCAGCGCCATCGTGAAAGCGGCCGGCCAGGTCATTGCCAAGGGCGGGCTGCTGGCGGCCCGCCACTTCGAGGCGGCCCAGGCCGACATCGAATTCCAGGCCGGCCACTTCGGCGTCGTCGGTACCGACCGGCGCATCACGCTCCCGGATCTGGCCGCCGGCCACCCCGGCGAGCTCGACGTAGCCCTGGTCGAAGACACGCCGCCCTCGACCTTCCCCAACGGCTGCCACGTCTGCGAACTGGAGATCGACCCCGAGAGCGGCGAGGTGGCGGTGCTGTCTTACGTTGTGGTCGACAACTTCGGCACCATCGTCAATCCCCTGCTGGTCGAAGGCCAAGTCCAGGGCGGCATCGCCCAGGGCCTGGGCCAGGTGCTGATGGAAGACGTGGTCTACGACCCCGACGGCCAGCTGCTGACGGGCTCGTTCATGGATTTTGCCCTGCCCCGGGCCGACCACATGCCGCCCATCGAGTTCCACTCGCACCCGGTGCCGGCAACCAGCAATCCGCTCGGCGTCAAGGGCTGCGGCGAAGCCGGCACCACCGGCGCCCTACCGGCGGTGATGCTGGCGCTCCTCGACGCCCTGGCGCCCTTGGGCGTTCAGGATATCGACATGCCGGCGACGCCGGAGAGGGTCTGGCGGGCCATCCGGGAGGCGAGCTTGCGGGCGCCAAATTAATCCTGTATCCCCCTCCGCAATGAATACAGAACGAGGAAGACGTCATGAAAAGCTATCAGGTGGTGGAATACGGGGCGGCGCTGGAAGCGCGGGATTTGCAGACGCCCGAGCCCCAGGGGGCCGAGGTCCTGGTCAAGATCAAGGCCTGCGGCGTCTGCCACTCCGACGTCCACCTCTGGGAGGGCTCGTTCGATATGGGCGGCGGGCGCAAGATGGAACTGGGCAAGGTCTCGGCCATCATTCCCTTCACCCCGGGCCACGAGATCATCGGCGAAGTGGTGGCCCTGGGCCCCGAGGCGGAGGGGGCGAGCATCGGCGACACGCGCGTCGTTTATCCCTGGATTGGCTGTGGCAAGTGTTCGGTCTGCGCCGGAGGCGAGGAGAACCTCTGCTCCCGGCCGCGTAACCTGGGCGTCAACGTAGACGGCGGCTTTTCCGATTACGTGCTGGTGCCCGACGGCAAGTACCTCTACGACTTCTCCGGCGTGCCCGATGCCCTGGCCTGCACCTATGCCTGTTCCGGCCTCACTGCCTATGGGGCACTGAAGAAAGCGCTGCCGCTGAGGGATGGCGACACGGTGATGCTGATCGGCGCCGGCGGCGTCGGCCTGATGGGCGTGCGATTTTGCAAAGCCGCACTGGGTGTCCAGCCGGTGGTGGTCGACATCGACCCGGGCCGCCGCCAGGCCGCCCTTGATGCTGGCGCCAGCGAGGTCTTGGATCCCGAGGACAGAGAGGCCTCGAAGGAATTCGCCAAACGCACCGGCGGCGCCGCCGCGGTGATCGACTTCGTCGGCGCCGAAGCCACGGCCCAGTACGGAACGCGAGCGCTGCGCATGGGCGGCAAGTACATCATCGTCGGCCTCTTCGGCGGCGAATTTCGCACGGCGCTTCCGCTGATCCCCTTCAAGGCCATGACCATCATGGGCTCGCTGGTGGGTACGCCGGGCGACATGGCGGAACTGGCGGAGCTGGTGCAGAGCGGCCAGGTCGCAGCCATTCCGGTCAGCGAGCGGCCCATGGACCAGGCCTCGCAGTCGCTCGAGGACCTGCGCGCCGGCCAGGTGGTGGGCCGCGTGGTGCTGGAGAACTAGGCCGCACGGCGGCCCCTCTTACCCCGCCAGCTCTTTCGCCAGATCCTCGACCACCTCGGTTTCCGGGGTGGCGGCGAAAATCTTGGGATCGACGATGAGCTTGGTCGAACGGTTGCCGCCGCCCAGGATGACGTAGTCGAGCGCCATGATGCGGGCGTCGACCCAGAGCGGCAGCCCGGCCGGCAGGCAGATGGGCGTGACGCCGCCGATCTCCATGCCGGTGATCTGGCGGGTTTCCTCGGGCGAAGCGAAGGATGCCTTGCGCGCCCCCAGTTTCTTGCGCACTACCTTGTTCACGTCGAGCCGCGTGGGCGCCAGCACCAGGCAGGCGGCGTAACTCACCTCGCCGCCCTTGGAGCGCACGACGATGGCATTGGCCGAGTGCTCGGACGCGTAGCCGTAGTGGGCGCAAAAGACGGCCGTGTCGGCCAGTTCGGGATCGCACTCGATGATCTCGTAGGCCAGGCCCGAGGCCTCGAGAATGTCGTGGATGCGGCTTTCGATGTCGTTCATGGCCGAACATAAGCGCAGGGCCGCCCCGGTTGTCCAGCCTGGCGCCTGCCAGCCCCTATTATAAGCTGTAACGGCATTTGTGAAGCTCGGTAATAGTTGCAAACTTCATTGATACGTCTAATTTGTTGTGTTTCGGCGTAAACATTTCTGATAAAGTTCCAAAATGCTTCTTACGAGTTCCGATGTCGCGAATTTTCTCCGCATTGGCCTGCTCATCTGGATGGCTGCCTTTGCGGCCTTGGTTTGCTACCGCCTGCTGGACGGCCGCATCCGCAGCACGGGGCTGCTGGGCGGCAGGCGAGGCGGCGCCATTGATCCCGAGCGGCTGCAGATGCTGGTGGTTTTCCTGGCGGGAATAGGGTTCTACGTCGCCAGCGCCGGGAGCGAAATAGCGACCGCCGGCGAGCTCGGTTCACTGCCCGAGCCGCCCCAATTTCTCACTGCGGCCGTGCTCGGCAGCAACGCGCTCTATCTCGCCGGCAAGCTGTTCCGGCGCCTCGGCAAGGGAGGTACGTCATGACCCCAAGCACCATAGCCATCGGCGTCAGCCTAGTCCTCAGCCTCATCATCCTGGGATTTGCCCTGGCGGTGCTGTGGAAGGTGTTCAGCGACAAGATCAAGCTCGATTATCTGATCTGCGAGACCAGTGCCGACACCGGTGGCCCGGATCCGCACCCCAAGGCATCGCTGTCGCGCTTTCAGTTCCTGATCTTCACCTTCGTTATCGCCGGGCTCTATCTGGTGCTGTGCATCGAGAGCGGAACTTTGCTCGAAATCCCGCCCTCCGTACTGGGCCTGATCGGCGTCAGCGGCGGCAGTTTCGTGATTTCGAAGGGCATCGGCAAGCGGCCGGAATAGGGAGTGGAGGCAATGATCGCGCGCCGCCTCGCTGCCCTGCTCGCCCTTATCGCTGTCGGGCTTTGCGCCCTCGCCGCCGGGGCGCGGCCGTTGGAGGACTGCAAACCGCTCTACAGCGATGTCGGCCTGCCCGTGCATTTCGCCAAGGCCGACGGCGCGCCACCGACGCTGCTCTGCCGCCAGGGCTACCTGCTGGCTCATAACAACGACACCCGCATATCCGATTGGGTGCTGGAGGCGCTGACCGCCGAGCAGATCGAGGGCGGGGCCACGCGCAAGAAATCGACTTTCAAGTCGGATCCGGACCTGCCCGCCGAGCACCGCGCCACCCTTGGCGATTACAAGGGCAGCGGCTACGACCGTGGCCACCAGGCCCCGGCCGCCGATTTCAAATCGGGCCAACCCATGATGGACGAGAGCTTCTATCTCTCCAACATGGCGCCCCAGGTCGGTGTCGGTTTCAATCGCGGTGTCTGGCGCCAACTTGAAGAGTATGTCAGGGATCTGCTGCCCACCCGCGAGCGTCTGATCGTCATCACCGGGCCGGTATACCAGGCGCCCGAAATCAACGTGCCCGCCGACAAAACCATCGGCGCCAACCGGGTGGCGGTGCCGGCCGCCTTCTACAAAATCGTCTACCACCCCCGCAGTGAACGCGCCCTTTCCTTCCTGCTGCCCAACCGCCGGCTCAAGGGCCGCCAGCCCCGGGAGTTCCGCATCAGTGTCGATGCGATCGAAGAGTTGACCGAGATCGACTTCCTGGCCGCTCTGCCGCGCCGCCGCCAACGCCAGTTGGAAAGCCGGGTCGTACCCATGTGGCAGCACTGAGCTGACTCGCTCGGCCAGCGCCAATTGGCACTGGCGGCGCCCCCCCGAAATATGACAGTTTCGGATGTCCCGGTTGCTTGCCGCCGGCGCGCCACAAAACCAAAATTTCTGCACAGGAAGAGGACGCCATGAAAGAGTGTCTCCAGTTCTACATCGACGGCCGCTGGGTCGACCCCGTCCAGGCCCAGACCTTGGATGTCATCAACCCGGCTAGCGAAGAGCCCATGGGCCGCATCGCCATGGGATCGGCGGCCGACGTCGACCAGGCCGTGGCGGCGGCCCAGGCCGCTTTCGAGAGCTTCTCCCAGACCAGCGTCGAAGAGCGCACAGCACTTTTCGACAAGATCATCGAGGTCTATCAGTCGCGCTATGACGAAATGGCCGAGATCATCAGCCAAGAGATGGGCGCGCCGCTCAGTTTCTCCAAGGCCGCCCAGGCGGCCACCGGCCTGGCCCACTTCAAGCAGGCCAAGCGGATCCTTAAGGGCTACGAATTCGAAGAGAACCGCGGCACCACCCGGGTGCGCAAGGAGCCCATCGGCGTCTGCGGCTTCATCACGCCCTGGAACTGGCCGGTCAACCAGATCGCCATCAAAGTGGCGCCGGCGCTCGCGGCAGGCTGCACCATCGTGCTCAAGCCCAGCGAAGTGGCTCCCTTCAACGCCATGCTATTGACCGAGATCCTCGACGCCGCCGGCCTGCCGGCCGGTGTCTTCAACGTCGTCAACGGCAATGGGCTGACCGTCGGCGCCGCCATCTCGGGCCATCCCGGCATCGACATGGTGTCGTTCACCGGCTCGACCCGGGCCGGCATCCAGGTGGCCCAGGCCGCGGCGCCCAGTGTCAAGCGCGTGGCCCAGGAATTGGGCGGCAAGTCGGCCAACATCGTGCTCGATGATGCCGACCTCAAGAAGGCGGTATCGGGCGGCGTCTTCGGCTGCATGGGCAATTCCGGCCAGTCCTGCAACGCGCCGACGCGCATGCTGGTGCCCAAGGCCAAGCACGACGAGGCGGTCGAGATCGCCCGGGCCACGGCCGACAAGATCCGGGTCGGCGATCCCTTTGCCGAGGACACCAAGATCGGGCCGGTGGTCTCGGTCGTCCAGTTCGACAAGATCCAGGGCCTGATCCAGCAGGGCATCGAGGAAGGGGCCGAATTGGTGGCCGGCGGCCCGGGCCGCCCCGAGGGCTTCAACAAGGGCTACTACGTGCGGCCCACGATCTTCGCCAACGTGCGGAACGACATGACCATCGCGCGGGAGGAAATCTTCGGACCCGTCCTTGCCATCCTGCCCTACGAGGACGAGGAAGACGCCGTGCGCATCGCCAACGACACGCCTTATGGGCTCTGCGGCTACGTCCAGTCGGGCGATCTCGACCACGCCAACGCCGTGGCCCGGCGCCTGCGCACGGGCTCCGTCCACGTCAACGGTGCCGGCCCCGACTTCGGCGCCCCCTTCGGCGGCTACAAGCAATCCGGCAACGGCCGCGAATGGGGCGACCACGGCTTCGAGGAATTCCTCGAGGTCAAGGCCGTGATGGGCGCCAACCCGGCGCCGGAAAAGTAGGCGCACGGCGGGCGCACGGCGCCCTTTTAGTTACTTCGCCGTTTGCCTTTTTTTCTCCCTCTCCCGCTTGCGGGGAGGGATGGGGAGGGGGCTTTTTTCGGGTTCTTCACCCAATACCGGGGAGCGTGGGGCACCCCGGCGATCCCAGGATGCCACCGTGCTCGGCTCCCTCAACGATGCCTGCGGCGCCGCTGGCGCGGTGGCCTTCGGCCATCGTTGACCGACCCTGCGCGCGGCGGCCGCGCATGCTCAGGTCGGGACGAAGGAATGGCCGCTGGGGTCGAACAAAGGAATATCAATCAAGGGCTGGCAGACGACCGGGTCAAGTAGCCCAGCGAACATAGTGAGTGGCTACTTGAGGCGGCGGCGGCTCCCCACGCTCATATGCGACCGGAAGCCCTTGCTTTCGGTCTGCCCAGCGGCGAGCGTTCTTGGCTTGGCCACCAGCCGAAGTACCTCGCCCACGCGGGCCTTCCCGGAAACAGGGGAAGAACCTTTTTTCGCCCTATTGCCGGGTGACGATCAGCGAGGCGTTCTGGCCGTCGAAGCCGAAGCCGCAGCCGCAGGGAATCGTTCACCTGCTGTACCTTGCTGGCACGGCCGGCTGGCTCAAAATCCCTGGAAGACCATATCCAAGGCATTGGTGATGTCGGCGAAGCTCCGGGAGAGGTTGGCAACCGGGGTTGCCAAAATCGACGCCGGGACGGCGGCAAGAAATTGCGTGACCATGACAACTGTCAGGCCGTCGATCACAAACGACGGATTGAGCCGTTGGGCGGGGGCCGGGGCAAGGTTGGCCGGCAACAGGGGGACCACGACCCGGGTGTTCAGGCCATCAAGCAGATCGGTCTGCGTGTCCAGCAGATAGCCCGCTCCCTCCGGGTTCGGGTAGACGTCATATTTCGCCATCAGAATTGGCGGTACCGGTCGAGGGGCAGGCCATGGGTTTCCACCCACCGATTGGAGCTTTCCACGGCACCGGCGTTTTCCCGCCGCCATTTTTCCCCCTTGGTTTTGGCGATTTGCCGCCGCAGGCCCAATTCGGCGGCCTGCGAAAGATTGACGTTCAATTCCCGGGCTTCCGCCAGAAGAGCCGTGTCCAAGGACAGATTGGTGGGCTTTTTACGGGCACGCGCATTGGGCATCGCATTCTTCCTAGGCTTTTATGAGCATATGTCATGCGCATGTTTTTGTAAATTACCTGGCCGTACCTAATCACAAACATCTCCGCAAGCCAGGCCGCAAAGCCCGGCCGAGGCATTCGCGGGCTACGCCCGGGTGACGATCAGCGAGGCGTTCTGGCCGCCGAAGCCGAAGCCGTTGACCTGGACCACGTTGACTGGCCCCTCCGAGGGCCGGCGCGTGACCACCTCGAATTCGGCCTCGGGGTCGACCTCGGTGGTGCCGGCGGTGGGCACGAAGGCGTCGATTTCCATGCTTCTGAGCGCCGCCATCAAATTCATGGCCCCGGCCGCCGAGACGGTATGGCCGACGTGGCCCTTGACGGACGCCACGCGCAGCGTGGTGTCGCGTTCCTGGTGCAGGCTGTTGATGGCGCGGATCTCGGCCGTGTCGCCGACCGTCGTGGCGGTGCCGTGGGCCACCACGCCGTCGACCTCTGCAGCGCCGCCGCGGAGGCCGGCGTCCTTGATGGCCATGGCCATGGTCATGGCCTCGTATTTGCCGTCGGGCTCGGGCGAGGAGGGGTGGGTGCCATCGGCCATCTGGCCGTAGCCGCGGATGTAGCCGTGCACCCGGGCGCCGCGCTGGGCGGCGTGTTCGGCGCTTTCCAAAATCACCACGCCGGCGCCCTCGCCGCCCATGATGCCGTTACGCTTGATGTCGAAGGGCAGACAAGCGAGCTTGGGATCGGGCTGGCGCGTGTACATGCCGTAAAGCCCGGCCGACAGCGTGATGATCAGCGATCGGGCGCTGTCGCCGCCGCCGGCGATGATGACGTCGGCCTGGCCGGCATTGATCATGCGCGCCGCCAGGCCCATGGCGTCGACCGACGAGGCGCAGGCTGTCGAGACCGTCAACAGCGGCCCGTGCAGGCCCCAGCGCAGAGAGATCTGGCCGGCCGCCATGTTGGGCCAGGCCATGATCTGCAGCTTGCGCGGCACGCCGTCTGCACCGCGTTCGTCGTAGCTCCGCTGGGCGTCGCAGAGGCTCTCGGCACCGCTCTGGCAGGTGCCCATGACGACGCCGGTGCGGAAGGGATCGAACTCCTCGATGCCCGAGGCTTCCACGGCCTGCACGGCGGCGGCGATCATGTACTGGGCGAAGGGATCGCTGCCGGCGGCCACGCGCTCATCCATCCAGTCGAGCGGCTGGAAGCCCTCGACCAGCGAGATCCAGACGTTCTCCATGCCCGCTTCATTGTTCCAGGGCGTCGGTCCCACCGCGGCCTTGGCCGCCATCAGATTATCGCAGAAGGTCTCGACGTCCTGGCCGATCGAGGAAATCACGCCCAGGCCGGTAATCGCCACAGGTTCCATGCTCGCCTCCCTTTTATCGACCGGACTCTAACGCTATCGGTGGGGGCTGTCACCGCGCCGGCTTGATCAAGACGCCCTGTCCCGTGGGTAGCTCGAGGATGGGCACGCCGATGCCCTGGGCCCAGGCCTTGAGGGCCTCTTACTGTTCGCGAAAGACGCGCAAGGCATAGCACTGCATGATCACCACGGCACCGGGCGAAAGGCGCGGCCAGATCTTTTCCATGGCCGCCACCTCGGCCGCCGCCGAGATCATGTCGAGATGGGCGAAAGCGATGCGTTCGGGGCGGGCGTCGGGGATTGATGAGGGCACGCTGCCGGGCACGATATCGACCTCGGCACAGCCGGCGAAGCGCTGGCGCGCGATCTCTTCGGCCTGGGCCACATATTCCTGTTCCGAGACGAAGGATTCGTTGCGCATACCCTCGGGCGTACCGCTGAAGGTGTCGAAGAGATAATAACGGCGGCCCGATGCAGCGAAATCGACATAGTTGTAAACCACCCGTGCGCTGAAACCGAGATAGGCGCCAAGCTCGACGAAATCGCCGGCCGTGGCCAGCGCCTGTTCGGCCGCCCAGCAGAGCGTATGGAAGCGCCAAGCGCGGCGGAACTGGTATTCGCCGTCCACGGGCCGGTGGGCGCTGACCAGGGCCTTGAGAAAGCGCGGATCCTCGGCAAAACCCAGCGTCCGCGCCGCCGCCACCAGGCCGTCACCGATGTAAATCGAGCGGTAGGGCGTGCTGACGTCCTGGCCGTAGATCCGGGCCAGCTGTTGCAGCAGGGCTTCGAGTTCATGGAACTTCTCCTCGTCCGGCATACCCTGCCAGTCGAGGCTGAGGTGAAGTTCGTCCTCGCTCATGCCGGATCGGGCAGGCCGGCCACGGCTTCGATCTCCACCTTCATGCCGGGCACCGCCAGCGCCGAGACCTCGACCAGGGTGCTGGCCGGCTTGGCGTCGCCGAAATACTTCTGGCGCACCGGGTTGATCTTGCTCCGGTCGTCGATGTCGGTGAGGTAGACCACCACCTTGAGCACGTCGGCAAAGCCGGCATCGGCCGCCGCCAGGGCCTTTTCCAGGTTGACGAAAACCTGCTCGGTCTGGGCCACCACGTCGTCGCCGCCGACCAGGGCCGTGTTTTCGTCGACCGGCGCCATGCCGGATATGTACAAGGTGTCGCCCCAGCGCACGGCATCGGTGTAGTGGCTGAGCGGCGGGTTGAGACCGGGGACGGCGTATTCCTGACGTTTCGACACTGTGACCTCCGTGCGGGAATGGATGGGCGAGAGGCAAAAGCTTAGCAGCAAAGTTGTCGCGAAAGGGGGTACTTCGCCGTAAAACAAGGGTGGTCTTCAACAACGCGAGCCGTGGCCATGAGCCTCAAGTCCGTACTGGTCGCCAATCGGGGCGAGATCGCCATCCGCGTCATGCGCGCCGCCGCCGAACTGGGTCTCGGCACCGTCGCCGTCTATTCCGAGGACGACGTCCAGGCACTGCACACCTGCAAGGCGGACGAGGCCCGGGCGCTCGGCGGCCACGGCGCCGCCGCCTACCTCGACGGCGAGCAGATCATCGCCATCGCCCGCGAGGCAAACTGCGACGCCGTGCATCCGGGCTATGGTTTTCTCAGCGAGAACGCCGGATTCGCCGAACGCTGCGCCGCCGCCGGTCTTGCTTTCGTCGGGCCCCGGCCCGAGACCTTGGCGCTCTTTGGCGACAAGGCGCGGGCCCGGGCCCTGGCGGAAAGCCGCGGCGTGCCGTTGCTGGACGGCATCTCGGGCCCCACCAGTCTCGATGAGGCCGGCGAGTTCCTGGCCGCATTGGGCCCCGACGGCGCCATCATGATCAAGGCCGTGGCCGGCGGTGGCGGCCGGGGCATGCGCCAGGTCCGGGAGGCCGGCGAGCTCGAGGCGGCCTACCGGCGCTGCCGTTCGGAAGCCGCCAAGGCCTTCGGCAACGACGCCGTCTACGTCGAACGGTTCCTGGCCCGGGCGCGCCACGTCGAAGTCCAGGTGGTGGGCGACGGCAAAGCCATAAGCCAGCTCGGCGAGCGCGAATGCTCGATCCAGCGCCGCCACCAGAAGCTGGCCGAGGTGGCACCAGCCCCCAACCTGGAGGCCGCCCGCCGGGCGGAGATCGCCGCCGCCGCGGTGGCGCTGGCGGAATCCGTGGATTTCCTCAACCTGGGCACCTTCGAGTTCCTGCTGAGCGACGACCGCTTCGCCTTCATCGAGGCCAACCCCCGCCTGCAGGTCGAGCACACGGTAACGGAAGCCGTCACCGGCCTCGACCTGGTCAAGCTGCAGTTCCAAATCGCCGCCGGGCGGAGCCTGGCCGAGCTCGGCCTCGAACAGGCCCAAGTGCCGGAACCAAAGGGCTTTGCCATCGAGCTGCGCATCAACGCCGAACAGCTCGCCCCCGACGGCACGCCGCGCCCCGCCAGCGGTACCTTGACGGCTTTCGAGCCGCCGTCCGGCCCCGGTCTTCGTACCGATACCGCCGGCCACCTCGGGCACAGCATCAATGCCAACTTCGATTCCCTGCTGGCCAAGCTGATTGCCCATTCGCCCTCGCCCCACTTCGCCGACGTGGTGGCCAAGGCCTATCGCGGGCTCTGCGAGTTCCGCATCGAGGGCGTGGCCAACAATCTGGGTTTTCTGCAAAACCTGCTCCGCCACCCGGAATTCCAGGCCGCCGGCGGCCACACCGGCTTCGTCGAGGAACACCTGGAGGCGCTGGTCGATCGCTCGGCCGAGCACCAGCGGCTTTATTTCAAGCCTGCCGCGCCGGCGCCGCTGGCCGGCGCTCGCATCGACCAGAACGACCCCCTGGCGGTGCTCGACCACGGCAAGAGCCAGGGACCGGCGGCTCCGGGCCAGGTTCCGGCGGCGGCACCGGTACCGGCACCGGCGGTTTCGGGTCCCGAAAACACCGTCCCCGTCATTGCTCCCATGCAGGGCACCATCGTCAGCCTCGAGGTCGACGAGAACGGCCCGGTGCAGGCCGGCCAGGCGCTGCTGGTGATGGAATCCATGAAGATGGAGCACGTCATCGAGGCCGAGATGAGCGGCCAGGTGCGGCAGTTCGCGGTGGCGGCGGGCGATACCGTTTACGAGGGCCATCCCCTGGCCTTCATCGAGCCTGGCGAGGTCGAGGCGGCGGCGCTGGCAGAGTCGGCCGAGATCGACCTCGAAACCATCCGCCCCGATCTGGCCGAGGTACTGGAGCGCCACGAGGTAACGCTGGACCCGGCCCGCCCGGCTTCGGTGGAACGGCGCCGCAAGACCGGCCAGCGCACGGCCCGGGAGAACGTCGAAGACCTTTGCGACGAGGGCAGCTTCATGGAATACGGCGCGCTGGTCATCGCCGCCCAGCGCCAGCGCCGTTCGGTCGACGATCTGATCGCCAACACCCCGGCCGATGGTTTGATTACCGGCTTGGGCCAAGTCAACGGCCAGCATTTCGGCGATGCCGAGGCGCGCTGCGTGGTGATGTCCTATGACTACACCGTGCTGGCCGGCACCCAGGGCTTCAAGAACCATTACAAGAAGGACCGCATGTTCGAGCTGGCGGCGGATCTCGGCCTGCCGCTGGTCTTCTTCACCGAGGGCGGCGGTGGCCGGCCCGGCGACACCGACTGGCCCAGCCCGGCCGGCCTCGATTGCCTGGCCTTCAACCTCTTCGGCAAGCTCTCGGGCCAGGTGCCGCTGGTGGGCATCAACTCGGGCCGCTGCTTCGCCGGCAACGCGGCGCTGTTGGGTTGTTGCGACGTCGTTATTGCGACGCAAAACTCCTCCATCGGCATGGGTGGCCCGGCCATGATCGAGGGCGGCGGGCTGGGCGTCTTCCGGCCCGAGGAAGTGGGGCCCATGGACGTCCAGGTGGCCAATGGCGTGGTCGACATCCCGGTCGCCGACGAGGCCGAGGCGGTGGCGACGGCGAAGCAGTATCTTTCGTATTTCCAAGGCGCGTTGGCCGACTGGGAGTGCGCCGACCAGCGTCGGCTGCGCCACGTCATCCCCGAGAACCGCCTGCGCATCTACGACGTGCGCCAGGTCATCGAGCTCTTGGCCGATACCGGATCCGTGCTCAAGCTCAGGCGCCACTTCGGCCACGGCATGGTGACGGCGTTGATCCGTATCGAGGGCCGGCCCCTGGGCCTGATCGCCAACAACCCGACGCACCTGGCCGGTGCCATCGACAGCGACGGGGCCGACAAGGCGGCCCGCTTCATGCAGCTTTGCGACGCCTTCGACATCCCGCTGCTGACGCTTTGCGACACGCCCGGCATGATGGTCGGGCCCGAGGTCGAGAAGACGGCCCTGGTGCGGCACTGCTGCCGGCTTTTCGTCACCGGCGCCAATCTCAGCGTGCCCTTGTTCACCATGGTGTTGCGCAAGGGCTACGGCCTGGGCGCCCAGGCCATGGCCGGCGGCAGCTTCCGGGCACCGGCCTTCACCGTGGCCTGGCCCACCGGCGAGTTCGGCGGCATGGGCCTCGAGGGCGCGGTCAAGCTGGGCTTTCGCAAGGAGTTGGCGGCCATCGAAAACGCAGCCGAGCGCCAGGCGCTATTCGAGAAAATGGTGGCCCAGGCCTACCAGGACGGCAAGGCGCTCAACTTCGCCTCGCACTTCGAGATCGACGACGTCATCGACCCGATGGAATCGCGGCGCTGGATCGTCAACGGCCTGAAATCGGCACCACCAGCGGAAAGCGCCCGTGGCACCAAAAAGCGGCCGGCCATCGATACCTGGTAAGCAATCCCGACTTGACCATCGGGCCTTCCCTCCTAGATTCTGTCTCTGAGCCACGGCGGCCAGGCGATGGCTTGTCGGTTTCTCGATCGATCGGTCTACCTGGGCAGGGCTGTTGTCAGATTGACGTTGATCGGCTAAACGCTGGTGCCTTATCCGAGACCGTCCCGTTGATGTTCTTGATAGTCAAGCTTTTCGGGCCGGCGATACCAGCCCACCAGGTCGACGGAGCCTTGGAGCGGCGTCATGGCTGAGGACAAGGACGACGTCATCCGCAAGATGGCGGCCTTGAGGGAGGGGTTCAAGGCCGGGTTGGATGATCGCCTGCGGGATCTGGAGGCGGCCCTGGACGGGCTGACGCCGGACGGCAATGCCGATCAAACCGCCCGCACCCTGGAAACCCTGCACGGACTTTGCCACAAACTGCGAGGGGCCGCCGGTACCTTCGGTTTCGCGGCACTGTCGGAGATCGCCGGGCAACTGGACGACCTGACGAAGGCATTGCTCGACCAAGGCCGGTCGCTCGATGACGGTGAGCGGGAAGCGCTGTGGCGATTGCTCTCCTCTCTCAAGGCGGCAAGCGTCGGTCAGGAAGGCCTCTCGATCAGCGATGCGGCGGCCTGGGAAAGCCTTGTCACGGCACGTGAGGCCGACGGCGAGGTGTCGATGACCGTCATCCTGGTCGATGACGACGAAGCTTTCCTGGAGCTCGTGCGCAACCAACTGAGCCATTTCGGGTTCGATGTGCTGGCCCTTGCCGATCACGCGGAATTGCGCAACGCCGTCGCCGCCACCCCGCCGGCCGCG
>JASLXG010000071.1 GCA_030740435.1 Alphaproteobacteria bacterium
ATCGCGCGGCAGCGCACAGCCGCCCAACCCGGCCACGGCGCCAAGTCCGCCGAGCCCGCCGAGCCCGATCACAATTGCCACCACTGCCGTGCGACCGTCCATGATGCCCGCCACCCCACAGAACTCGCCTACGCTACTTCAGCCGGCATCGTCGCTAACGCTGATCTGCAGCGACGATGGCGACCCGATTGCCCTGAGGAAGGCCAACGCCGCGGCGCTCGAGGTCAAGCGGCCCTTCAGCTTTGCCCTGATGGCGGCCCATGTGGTGCGGGTTGGCCCCCTGGTCGTGCCCGGCCGCTCGGCCTGCTACCAATGTTTGGCCGGAGCCGGCATGACGCGCCAGCGCAAGGCCAGCCGACACGGCTCATACCGCGCCGTGGCCGCCCGCATAGTGGAATTCCCTTTGTTGGTTGATTTGGCTGCTGTCACTGCCTGCCCTCCCTGTGATCCAGTCATCCCCTAGTGCCCTACCCCAGAAATTCATAGGATGAATTTCTGGGATAAGCAGGCCACTAAACATTTGATTCTAGTGTGATTCAGATCCCGAATTTCGCCGCCTGAAATGCGCCGAACTTCAGAATCATCACACTAGGGGGCCGGCAACCTTTTGCTGTCGTTGGTTTGTCTGTTGCCCGGTCGCCGTTCACCCCATTTGCAAATATGCACTAATTGTATGTAGTCTTTGCCAAAATGCAAGCAATAATGCATTTGCATTTGCATTCGTTGCGATGGCATAATCGCCCATGATCGACGAACATCAACGCATCGCCCGGGACTACGTTCGCGGCGTGCTGCGGGAAACCGGCTGGGAGGCCACCACCCTGGCTCGCCGGGCCGGACTGGCACCAACCACCATCACCCGATTTCTCAACAACCCGAAGGTGACGCACTCGCTGAGCGCCCGCAGCCTGGCCAAAGTGGCGGCGGCCAGCGGTCTGGCGCTGCCGGCCGAGTTCGGCGGCGGCATGGGGAGCGGTTGGGAAACCGGCGGAGGCACCGACTTAAGCGGCGGTGGGGGCGATCTCGGCCAGGCCGGCGAAGGCGCCCCGCCAGCGCTGGCGGGACCGCGGGATCTACCGGTGATGGGTGAGGCCAGAGGCGGCTCGGAGGGTTATTTTTTCGATCAGGGCGTGATCCAATCATACGCCGAGAGGCCCTGGTTTCTGATGGGCGTGCCGACGGCCTACGCCGTCTACGTCAACGGCACCAGCATGGAGCCGGTGTTTGGCCACGGCCATCTGCTGTATGTCAATCCGACCCTGCCGCCAGCGCCGGGCGACGATGTCGTGGTGCAGCTCGGCGACGGCCAGGGTTTCGTCAAGCGCCTGGTCCGGCGCAGTGCCGCCCAGCTCCTGCTGGAACAATTCGGCCCGCCCGACAGCCTGGCCTACGACGCCGCCGAGGTGGCCGCCGTGCACCTCGTCGTCGCCGCCCTCAAAGTGCGCGCCTAGAATTCTCGGCGCCTTGTGGCAGCCGCAGCGGCAAGGCTTTTTGTCTATGCATTATTGCATATTTTTGTCGGAATGCAGCGCCCTCAAGGTGCTTCTTCGGCCGCCAACAAGTGGCCCGTCAGGGGCCCAAGCTCGGGCCACAAATAGCAAACCTCGTGCAGCCCGGTACCGCCGATGGTGATCGTCCGGCGTTCCCCCGCGACACCGCCCAGATGCTCGTAAAAGGCGCAGGCCGGGTTGTCGGCGAGCGCCCAAACCGCCAGCGAGCGAAAGCCCGCGGCCCGCAAGCGCCGGGCCGCCGCCGCCAGTAAACGCCTGCCGCTGCCGCGGCCCTGCCGGGCGGCCAACAGGTAAAGGGTGTAAACCTCGCCGCAATCGCCCGCCTGGCCCTGGCGGGCCGGCCCGAAGGATGCGAAGCCGAACACCCGGCCGGCATCGTCCACAGCCGCCACGGCGCCGCGCCCGGGCTCGGAGCGGCAGAGCACACCCCACCAGTCGCTGGTCTGCTTGAGGGCGTTCATGCCGTCCAGCACGGGCTCGGGTATCAGACCGCGATAGCTGCTGCGCCAGCTTTCGATATAGACCTCGGCGATGGCGCTGGCATCGGCCGGCGAGGCGCTCCTGAGGTGGGCGGCTTGGCGGCTCATTTTGCTTCCTGGCCAGCCTCGGGATTTTCACCCTTTTCGCCGAGGATGGGCTCCCCGCCCTCTTCGCCGAGGATGGGCTCCTCGCCCTCTTCGCCGAGGATGGGCTCTTCGCCCAATGCCCGGATGATGGCGGCCAACTCGTCGGCGGCGGCACCCAGCGCCGCCGCGTCGGTGCCGCGCAGCACCAGCGAGCAGCCGAACTTGCCCCGGCGGTAAAAGGGGTAGGAGCCGATGTCGATGCCGGGATAGCGCTCCTGCAAGGCGCCGAGATCGGCCGCGATGGTGCCCTCAGGGAGCGTCGCCGCAACTGTCCTCGAAAGCACCGGCGCGCCCCCCGTCAGGCGATGGGCGATGCTTTCGAACATGGCCTGCATGACCGCGGGAATGCCGGCGAAGACGAAGACGTTCTCCAGGCGATAGCCCGGCGCTTTGCTGATGGGGTTCTCGATGAGCTCGGCGCCCACCGGAGCGTGCGCCATCTTGAGCCGGGCCTCGTTGAGCTCGGCACCGGTCATCTTATAGTGGCCGGTGAGGATGGCATGGGCCTCGTCGCTGAGCGCCCAGTCGACGCCGAAGGCCTTGGCGATGGCGGCCCCAGTGATATCGTCATGGGTGGGCCCGATGCCGCCCGTGGTGAAGACGTAGTCGTAGCGCGCCCGGCACCCGTTGACGGTGGCGACGATGGTCTCCTCGTCGTCGGGTATCACCCGGGCTTCGGTCAGGCGCACGCCCACTTCGTTGAGGCGGCGCGCCAGAAAGGAGAGGTTGGCATCCACCGTGCGGCCGGAGAGAATTTCGTCGCCGATGATGATCAAACAGCCGCTTACGATGCGTTCCTCAGCCGCCATGGCCCCTCACCCGTGTGCTTGCGCCGGTTCGCTCCCCCCGTTATAGCATCCCCGCGAAAACCAACGGAATCGAACCATGCGCTTTGCCGATCCCCTGATCGCCGGCCGACTGATCCGGCGCTACAAGCGCTTCATGGCCGATGTCGAACTGGCCGACGGCCGGCGGGTGACGGCGCATTGCGCCAATTCGGGATCGATGCGGGGCCTTTGTGAGGAGGGCGCCGAGGTCTGGCTGTCGCCGGCCCAAAACCCAAAACGCAAGCTCAAATACACCTGGGAACTGGTGCGCTCGGGCCGCAGCCTGGTGGGCATCAACACGCAGCACCCCAACGCCCTGGTGGCCGAGGCCATCGAGCGGCGAAAAATCCCCGAACTGGCGGGCTATGCCGGCTTGCGCCGCGAGGTGCGTTACGGCCGCAACTCGCGCATCGACATCCTGCTCGAGGACGACGCCAAACCGCCCTGCTACGTCGAAATCAAAAACGTCCACTTCCGCCGCCAGCCCGGGTTGGCCGAATTTCCCGATGCGGTGACGGCACGGGGCACCAAGCACCTCGCCGAGCTTTCCGACATGGTCAAGGCTGGCCGGCGCGCCGTCATGCTCTATCTGGTTCAGCGCGGCGATTGCCGGCGCCTGGCCATCGCCGCCGACATCGACCCCGTTTACGACGCCGCCTTGGATCGGGCCTTGGCGGTCGGCGTTGAGGCGATGGCTTATTGCTGTAAACTCACGCCTCGGCAAATCGTCGTCGACAAGGCGATCGAGGGGCCCCTTCGCTAATCTCGAGTGTTGCGAAAGAGCTAGATGAACACCACCGAACAGACCGAGGCGCCACCGCGCCGCACCGGCAGCGTCAGGGTGCATGCTGCCGAGGACCTGCCCGGTATGCGAAAGGCCGGCGCCCTGGCCGCCGAAACGCTGGATTACGTGGTCCAATTGGTCGAGCCGGGCGTCACCACCGCCTTCCTCGACCGCCAGTGCTACGACTTCATCCGGGCCGCCGGCGCGGTGCCGGCCCCGCTCAACTACCGCGGCTATCCGGCCTCGATCTGCACCTCGGTCAATCACGTCGTCTGCCACGGCATTCCCGGCGACAAGGTGCTCAAGAAGGGCGATATCCTGAACATCGACGTCACCGTCATCGTCGACGGCTGGCACGGCGATTCGAGCCGCATGTGCTTCGTGGGCCCGGTCGGCGTCAAGGCCAGGCGGCTCTGTGACGTCACCTATGAAGCCATGATGCGCGGCATCGAGGTGATCCGGCCGGGCGCCACTTTCGGCGATATCGGCCATGCCGTGCAAAGCTTTGCCGAGGGCCAAAGATGTTCCGTGGTGCGCGATTTCTGCGGCCACGGCCTGGGGCGCCTCTTCCACGACGCCCCCAACGTGCTGCACTACGGCGAGCCGCACTCGGGCCCGGAATTCCGCCCCGGCATGTTTTTCACGGTCGAGCCCATGATCAACCTGGGCAAGTGGCAGGTGAAGCTCTTGAACGACGGCTGGACGGCGGTGACCAAGGACCGCTCGCTCTCGGCCCAGTTCGAACACACCATCGCCGTCACCGAGGCGGGCCACGAGATCCTCACGCTCAGCCCGGCCGGCTTGCACAGCCCGCCCTATGGCTGACAAGAAACCCCATTATCTCGGCCATCGCGACCGCCTGAGAAAACGCCTGGCCAGCGACGCCGGCGGCCTGGCCGATTACGAGCTGCTGGAATTGGTGCTGTTTCTGGCCAAGCCCAGAGGTGACGTCAAGCCGCTGGCCAAGGACCTGCTGGCGCACTTCAACAAAGATTTCGCCGAGGTGATGAACGCCGATCCCGCCCGCCTCGAGGAAGTCAGTGGCGTCGGCGAAAGCACCATCGCCGCCCTCAAGACGGTGCGTGCCGCGGCGCTGCGCCTGGGCCAGGCGCAGGTGCTCAACCGCCCGGCGCTGAGCTCATGGCAAGCGCTGCTGGAGTACTGCCGTTCCTCAATGGCCTACAGCAGGACCGAACGCTTCCGCATACTTTTTCTCGACCGCAAGAACTTCCTCATTGCCGACGAGGAGCAGCAAAAGGGCACCGTCGACCACACCCCGGTCTACCCCCGCGAGGTGGTCAAGCGCGCCCTCGAGCTCGAAGCCTCGGCCATCATCATGGTGCACAATCACCCCAGCGGCGACCCGACACCCTCCAAGGCCGACATCGCAATGACCCGCGAAGTGGCGGCGGCCGGCGAGAAGCTGGGGATTTCGCTGCACGACCATGTGGTCATCGGCAAGAAGGGGGAGGCCAGCTTCAAGGCGCTGGGGCTGCTTTAGTTAGGCCGCCACCTCGCCCCCTTCCCGCTTCTCGATCAACGCCACCAAATCCGGCCACACCGGCACCGACTTGTGGCTGGTCTGGTCAGTGTTGACCCAGACGATCTCGCCCGTGCTGAAAAGCCGCTCGCCGCCCTGCTCGAAGATGGCGGCGGCGAAGGTGAGGCTTGATCGGCCGATCTTCGATACCCGCACGCCGACCTCGATCACCTGGTCGTAGAGCATGGGTTCCTTGTAATCGACGCTGGCCCGCACGACGTGGAAGTCGGCACCGGTGCGCTTGACCTCGGCCATGTAGTCGTAGGGCAGCTCGCGGAAGTATTCGGAAATCGCGGTGTCGTAGTAGATGAGATAATTGCCGTAGAAGACCACGCCCTGGCCATCGGTTTCGGCGTAGCGCACGCGGAAGGGAAAGAAGAAGTTGAAGTTTTGGCGGGCCATGGGCGTTAGCGCTCCAGGAACCCCTTGCCCTCGGCCGCCAGCTTAGCCAGCAAGGGTGCCGGTTCCCAGAACTGGGGGCCTTGTTCCTCGGCGAAACGCACGATGGCGTCGTAGACCGCTTTGGTCCCCACCTGGTCGGCGTAGAACATGGGCCCGCCACGATAGGCCGGGAAGCCGTAGCCGTTGATCCAGATGATGTCGATGTCGCTGGCGCGCAGCGCCATGCCTTCCTCGAGGATGCGGGCGCCCTCGTTGATCAGGGGGTAGAGGCAGCGCGCCAGGATTTCCTCGTCCGATATCTGGCGGCGCTCATAGCCCAGTTCGGCCGAGGTCTCGACGATGATCTTTTCGACCTCGGGATCATCGATGGGCGCCCGCTTGCCTTCTTCGTAGCGGTACCAGCCCGAGCCCGTCTTCTGGCCGAAGCGACCGAGTTCGCAAAGCTTGTCGGCGATGGGCGAATAGCGCACGTTGCGGGGCCGGCTGGCGGCCTTGGCCTTGCGGATGCGCCAGCCGATGTCGAGGCCGGCCATGTCGCCCATGGCAAAGGGCCCCATGGGCATGCCGAAATCGTAGATCACCCGGTCGATGTCGGCCGGCAGCGCGCCTTCCTCCAAGAGGAAATTGGCCTCGCGGCCATAGCCGTGCAGCATGCGGTTGCCGACGAAGCCCTCGCACACCCCCACCAGCACGGCGACTTTACCTATCTTTTTGCCCAGGGCCATGACGGTGGCGATGACGTCCTTGTCGGTCTCGGCGCCGCGCACCACTTCCAGCAAGCGCATGACGTTGGCCGGGCTGAAGAAATGCATGCCGATGACGCTGCCCGGGCGCTTGGTCTGGGCCGCCATCTCGTCGATGTCGAGAGTCGAAGTGTTGGAGGCGAGGATGGCGGAAGGCTTGCAGACGGCGTCGAGCTTGCTGAAGATTTCCTTTTTCAGCTCCATCTCCTCGAAGGCGGCTTCGATGACGACGTCGGCCTCGGCCAATTCGTCGTAGTCGAGCACGCCCCGGATCAGCGCCAGACGATCCTTCATCTTGGCCTCGCTCAGGCGCCCGCGCTTGACCGTCGAGGCATAATTTCGCTCGATCACGCCGAGCCCGCGGTCGAGCGCCTCCTGGGTCACCTCCAAGAGCGTCACCGGTATGCCGGCGTTGGCGAAATTCATGGCGATGCCGCCGCCCATGGTGCCGGCGCCGATGATGGCGGCGCTTTTGATTTCGCGCTTCGGCGTGTCCCGGGGAACGTCGGGGATCTTGTTGGCCTCGCGCTCGACGAAGAAGGCGTAGCGTAGCGCCGCCGATTCGGGGGACGCCATGAGGCCGGTGAAGATCTCGCGTTCTTTTTTCATGCCCTCCTCGAAGGGCAACTCAACGGCATTCCGCACGCTTTCCAGGCAGGCGTAGGGGGCCGGTTGGCCGCGAGCCTGACGAGCGAATTTCTTGCGCAGGCCCTCAAAGAGCGCCGCGTCGCCGCGCGCCGGGGCAACCTTATCGTCGATGTCGCGGATGCGCCTGAGTGGCGCACCCTCAGCCACCAGACGGGCGGCATAGGCGACCGCCGCGGCCGTCAGATCGCCCTCGACGATCTCGTCGACGATGCCCAGTTCGGCCGCCTTGGGTGCCGCGACGGGATTGCCGCCGATAATCATGTCGGCCGCCGCTTCCGGCCCCACCAGGCGCGGCAGGCGTTGGGTGCCACCAGCGCCCGGCAGCAGCCCGAGCTTGACCTCGGGCAGCCCTACCGCGCCCGAGGCCAGGGCACAGCGATAATGACAGGCCAGCGCCACTTCCAGGCCGCCGCCCAGCGCCGTACCATGCAGCGCCGCCACCACGGGCTTGGGGCTATTCTCGATGGTCGCCAGCACGCTGTTCAAATCGGGCGCCGCCAGGGGCTTGCCGAATTCGCTGATGTCGGCCCCGGCGATGAAGGTGCGGCCACCGCCGACGATGATGATGGCCTCGACGGCGGCATCGGCTATGCCCTGCTCGACGCCGTCCTGGATGCCCTGGCGCACGACCTGGGCCAGCGCATTGACCGGCGGGTTGTTGATGGTGATGACGCCGATGTTACCGTCGCGGGTGAAATCAACGAGATCGTTCATTTGCATTCCATGAGTTTAGAATTGGTATGGGGCGGAGCCGCCCGTGGCGGCCTCAGGAAACTTCCAGCCATTCCTTGCGCACGTTGTCGTTGGCACGAAACTCGTCGGGCGTGCTCTCGAAGACGATACGGCCGTGGCCCATGACGTAGAGGCGATGGGATATCTTGAGCGCGATGGTCAGCTTCTGCTCGACCAGCAGGATGGAGACGCCGCGCTTGGCGATCTCGTCCAAAAGGTTGGCCACCTGCTCGACGAGCTTGGGCGCCAGGCCCTCGGTCGGCTCGTCGACCATGACCAGCTCCGGGTCCCCCATCAAGGTGCGGCACATGGTCAGCATCTGCTGCTCGCCCCCCGAAATGACGCCGCCCGAGGTGTCGGCGCGTTCGCGCAACTGGGGAAAGATACGAAACATGTCGTCGATCGACCAGCGCCCGGTCTGCTTGGTGCCCTTCATGCCGAGAATGAGGTTTTGCCGCACCGTCAGGGTGGGAAAGATGTCGCGGTTCTCGGGCACGTAGCCCAGCCCGAGCCGGGCGATGTCGTGGGTCTTGCGGCCGGCGATTTCGCTGCCGCGGAACTTGATCGAGCCCTGGGGCGGCACATCGCCCATGATGGCCTTGATGGTGGTCGAGCGGCCCACGCCGTTGCGTCCCAGCAGGCTGACGATCTCGCCCTCGCCGACGCTGAAATTGACGCCCTGCAGGATATGGCTTTTGCCGTAGTAGGCGTGGAGATCTCTGACCTCAAGCATGAACTCTCTCCCTCGGCGGCCTGGGCGGGCGTTTATTTTGGCGACCAGATTTTACGGATGCACGCTGGGGGCGTCCGCGACTATCATCCCCCCTCTGCCGAAACCGTAGCCGATTGCACCGAGTAATGACAATGGCCGGGGAGGCACTCGGTTTCCAGGATGCGTCAGGATCGATCGGGGAGAGAGCCATGAGCCCAATAGCCCTCGTCACCAACGTCCGCCACTTCGTCGGACTGCCGGCCGCCAGCGAACTGGCGCACCAGGGCGCGACCGTGGTTTGCCATGATGCGAGTTTCGCCGAAGCCACGGCACGAGAGGAATTCGAGGTCGAAAATCCAGGGCTCTCGGCCAGCCCGGAAAGCGACCCCAGAAAACTGATTGGTGCGGTGGTAGGCGCTCACGGCCGGCTCGACGCGCTGGTCTGCAACGACGCCTTTCCGGCCATTCGAGCGGCCGTCGAGGAGGCCGACCTCGACGACCTGCGGGCCGGCCTGGAGAGCATGCTGGTGGCGCCCTTCGCCATGTCGGCGGCGGCAGTGCCGCAGATGAAGGCGCAGGCAGGCGGCAAGATCATCTTCGTCACCTCGGCCGTACCCTTTCACGGCCTGCCCAACTATTCCATGTACGTGGCCGCCCGCGGCGGCGCCAACGCTCTGGCGCTGTCGCTGGCCAAGGAGCTGGCGCGCCACAACATCCAGGTCAACGCCATCGCCCCCAACTACGTCGAAAGCCCGAGTTACTTTCCGCCCGACCTGTTGGCCAACGCCGAGGCCCTGGCCAAGATCACCCGCAACATCCCGTTGGGCCGCCTGGGCAAGCCGGCCGAAGCGGCGGCCGCCATCGCCTTCCTGGCGCTGGGCGAAAGCGACTTCATCACCGGCCACGTCATGCCGCTGGCCGGCGGCTGGGCCTAGCCCGGATCTCATTTCATGAGATCCGGGCTAGGTTTTTTTGTCGCTCACGGCAGCGGGTCGCGGTCGCTCCCGTTGGGTTTTTATCGCTCACGGCGGCTCCGCTACGCTCCGCTGCCTCCGCGGGGGCGCCGCAGTAGCGGCGGGTCGCGGTCGCTCCCGTTGCACAAAAGGACCAAGCAGAAAAAGGAACAAACGGCGGCCGCGCTAAGCCGCCCCCCCAGGGGGGCGGAGGCCAAGGGCGCGGATGCGCCCGCCCGGTGAGGGGCTACAAAAACACGCTATTGCTGCACGGCTTCACGGTGAATGATGTAGAGCCCGCTGACCACGATCACCGCCGCACCCAACCAGGTAACGGTGTCTGGAAAATCCCCGAAGACGCCATAGCCCACCACCGTGGCGCCGATGAGCTGGAAATAGCCAAAGGGCGAAATCACCGAGGCCGGGCCGAATTCGTAGGCCCTGACCACGAAATAATGACCCACCGCCCCCAACGTGCCGAGGCCGGCAAAAGCCGCCAGGTGGGAGCCGTTTTGCGGCCAGCTGAAATCGAACGGCAGCACCGCACTGAGCACCAGAAAGCCCACCAGGGCGGTGTAGAAGTTGCTCGTTTCTGGCGCATCGGCCCCTGAGATCCGGCGTGTGAGAACCTGGTAGAAGCCGTAGCAAAAAGCCGTTCCGAGCACCAAGATGGCGGCCCAGTGCATCACCCCCAGGCCCGGCCGGATGATGATCACGGCACCGACGAAACCCGCGAACACGGCCGCCCAGCGCCGCGCGCCCACCTGTTCGCCGAGGATCGGGATGGACAGAATCACCACCACCAGGGGACCGGTGAAGCCGATCACCGCGACCGTGGGCTGGGAGATGAAATGCAGCGCGATGAAATAGAACACCGTCGCCCCCATGATCAAGGCCGAGCGCGCCAGCTGGATGGCGGGATGTTTGGTTCGCAACAGGCCCCAGCCATGGCGCGGCCCGAAGAACAGGATCATGACGACCAGATGCCCGGCGAAGCGGGCCCAGATCACCTGCGGAATGGCGTAGCTCTCCATCAGCAGCTTGGCCAAGGCGTTCATGACCGGAAAGCAAAGCGTCACGCCGAGGCACATGTAGATGATGCCGCGGCGCAAATCGACACCTTGGCCACCCGGCGGCCGGCCGTTCTCCGTTGCCAAATTCATTATGGGATCCCGGTCCGTCCTCACTCGGCCTAGCGCAGGACCCTCGCCGCCAGGCGCTGGCAGGCCACCTCGATCTCGTAGCGGCCCGAGGCGATGAAGTCGCGGGCCTCGTCGGCGCTGGCCGCGCCGCCGGGAAGCTCGACGTAACCCATGCCGATGGCGCTGCCCACGCTGTGGCCGTAGGCGCCCGATGTGAGACGGCCGACCAGCGCGCCGTCGCGCCAGATCGGTTCGTTGTGATAGAGCATGGGTCCGGGATCATCGAGAGCGAAAAGCACCAGGCGCCGCCCGACGCCGCTTTCGCGCTGGCGCAGCAAGGCCTCGCGGCCGACGAAATCGGCCGCCTTGTCGAAGGCCACGGCGAAGCCCAGGCCGGCCTCCAGCGGCGTGTCCTCGTCGGTGATGTCGTGGCCCCAGTGCTTGTAGCCCTTCTCCAGGTGCAGCGAATCCATGGCGTGAAAGCCGGCGTGAAGCAGGCCGTGGCCGCGGCCGGCGGCGACGATGACGTCGTAGGCCGAGCGTGCGAATTCGGTCGGCAGGTAGATCTCCCAGCCCAATTCGCCGACGTAGGAAATACGCATGGCTGTGGCCAGGGCGTAGCCGATTTCGATCTCGCGATGGTGGCCCCGGGGGAAGGCGGCGTCGTCGAGCGCCGTAGGCGTAAGTTCGGCCAGCAACTGGCGTGATTTGGGGCCCATCAGGCCGATCACCGCCATTCCCGAACTCACGTCGGTGGCCGTGACCCGGGCCTCGGGCGAGAGCGAGGCCTGGAGCCAGGCAAAATCCCGCACCTGGCTGGCGGCGGCGCTGACGATCAGGTAGGCGGTTTCGCCAAGGCGCGCCACGGTGAGATCGGCCTCGATGCCGCCGCGCACGTTGAGCCACTGGGTATAGACCACGCGGCCCGGCGCTACCGCCACGTCGCCGGCGCAAATGCGGCCGAGCTCGGCCTCGGCGTCGGGGCCTTCGAGGCGGAACTTGGCGAACGAGGTCTGGTCGAAGAGCACCACGCCCTGACGCGCCGCCCGATGTTCGGCGGCCGAATATTCGAACCAGTTCTGGCGGCCGTAGCTGTATTCGTAGCGCGCATCGGCGCCCTCGGGGGCATACCAGTTGGGTCGCTCCCAGCCCGCCGTTTCGCCGAAACAGGCACCGGCCCGCTCGAGCCTCTCGTGCAGGGGCGAGGTGCGCACCGGCCGTGCCGTCTCGGGCTGGAGGTAGGGCCAATGCATGGCGTACAAGAAGCCCAGCGCTTCCACCGTGCGGTCGTGCAAATACCGCCGGTTGCCCTGGAAGGGCAGGCAGCGACGCACGTCGACGTCCCAGAGATCCATCGGCGGGTGGCCATCGACCATCCAGTCGGCCAGCACCCGGCCGGCACCGCCGGCGGATTGGATACCGATCGAGTTGAAGCCGGCGGCAACGAAGAAATTGCCCAGCTCGGGCGCCTCGCCGAGCAAATAACGGTCGTCGGGCGTGAAGCTCTCGGGGCCGTTGAAGAAGAGCTGGATACCGGCCTCGGCCAGCGCCGGCACGCGATTGAGGGCGAGTTCCATGATCGGCTCGAAATGCTCCCAGTCGTCGGGCAGGTGGCCGAATTCGAAGTTCTCGGGGATGCCGTCCATGCCCCAGGGCTTGGCCACCGGCTCGAAGGCGCCAAAGAGCATCTTGCCGGCATCTTCCTTGAAGTAGGTGCAGCCGCCGGGATCGCGCAACACCGGCAGTTTGCCGTGCATGCCGTCCATGGACTCGGTGACGACGTAGAAGTGCTCGGCCGCGTGCAGCGGTACGTTGACGCCGACGCTGGCGGCGATTTCGCGCCCCCACATACCGGCACAGTTGACCACGTATTCGGCCGTGATATCGCCCTGGTCGGTGGCCACGCCGCTGACCTTTCCCGCCTTCGTGTGAACCGCCCTGACGGCAGTGTTCTCGAATATTCGGGCACCGCCATTGCGGGCCCCGCGGGCCAGGGCTTGCGTCGTGTCGGTGGGATTGCACTGGCCGTCCTTGGGCAGGAAGACGGCGCCCACCAGGTCGTCGATGTTCAAGAGCGGCCACATGCGGCCGGCTTCGGCCGGCGTCACCACCTCGACCTCGAGGCCGAAGCAGCGCGCCATGGAGGCGCCGCGCCTGAGCTCCTCGAAGCGTTCTTCGTCGGCCGCCACGGCCAGCGAGCCGTTCTGCTTGAAGCCGGTGGCCTGTTCGGTCTCGGCCTCCAGCGAGGCGTAGAGCTCGGTGGTGTACTGGGCCAGGCGGGTAAGATTATGGGTGGCGCGCAACTGGCCGACCAGACCGGCGGCGTGCCAGGTGGTACCCGAGGTCAGGCTCTTGCGCTCCAGCAGCACCACGCCCGACCAGCCCCGCTTGACCAGGTGGTAGGCCACGGAACAGCCGACGATGCCGCCGCCAATGATGACGACCTGGGCCTGATCGGGAAGTTTGCCTGCCATCACAGCACCATCCATCAAAGCTCGGCGAGGACGCCGCGCACGATGGAGCAAATCTCCTCGATGTGCGATTCCTCGGCGATCAGCGGCGGCGACAACAGGCAACTATCGCCTGTCATCTTGACGTGCAGGCCGGCCGCAAAGAGGCGCTTGAGGACTTCCAGGCCGCGCAGCCCCGGCATGGCGGCCGGGGCCAGATCGAAGGCCGCCAGCATGCCATAGCCCCGGATGTCGGTGATGATGGAGATGTCCTGAAGAGCGAACACGGCGTCGAGGAAAGCCGGCGAGAGCTTGGCGGCGCGCTCGAAGAGCCCTTCTTTCTCGTAGATCTCCATGGTGGCGATGCCGGCCGCACAGGCCGCCGGATGGCCGGAATAGGTGTAGCCGTGGAAAAGTTCGACGGCGTTCTCGGGGGCGGCATCGACGATGGTGTCGTAAATCCCCTCCTTGACCGCCACGGCACCCATGGGCTGGCTGCCGTTGGTCAAGGCCTTGGCCATGGTGATGATGTCGGGGGTGACGCCGAAGCTGTCGGCGGCGAAGGCCTGGCCGGTGCGGCCAAAGCCGCAGATCACTTCGTCGAAGACCAAGAGGATGCCGTGCCGGTCGCAGATCTGGCGCAAGCGCTCGAGATAGCCCACGGGCGGCACCAGAACCCCGGTGGAGCCGGCGATGGGCTCGACGAAGCAGGCGGCGATGGTGTCGTGGCCCTGGAGCTCGACGAAACGCTGGAGATCGTCGGCCAGTTCGGCGCCGGCCGCCGGCTGGCCTTTGGTAAACCTGTTCTCCTCCAGCCAGGTGTGACGCATGTGGAAGACCCCGGGGAGGCCAAGCCCGAAGGCCTCACGGTTCTTGACCAGCCCGCCCAGCGCCGTGCCCCCGAGATTGACGCCGTGATAGGCCCGTTCGCGCGATACCAGGCGCTGACGCTGGCCCTCGCCGCGGGCCCGGTGGTAGGCCAGAGAGATCTTGATCGCCGTATCGATGGCCTCGGAGCCGGAATTGCCGAAAAAGATACGATTGAGCGATCCCGGCGTCAGAGCCGCCACCCGGCTGGCCAGTTCAAAGGATGCCGGGTGGCCGGTCTGGAAGTGGGGGCCGTAGTCCATTTCCTCGAGCTGTTTGGTCACGGCCTCGGTGATCTCCCGCCGGCCGTGCCCGGCGGCACAGCAAAACAGCCCGGCCACGCCGTCGATCAGCTTCTCGCCCTTGTGGTTCCAGTAATACATGCCCTCTCCCCGCACCAGGAGGCGGGGATCGGATTTGAAGTCGCGGTTGCCGGTGAAGGGCATCCAGTGGTGTTCGAGGGTGTTGACGGTGTATTGGGCCATGGTCGACGCCTCATCAAGGGAAGCGGCGGCGCTGCAAGCGCCTAACGTCGCTAAATTGGGCCGATTATATCGCCCGCACCCGGATGCGTCACGAGCCGGACGTCGGAGGGTTAGAGCGCCTCGTACATGTTTACCGCCTTGTTCATGGCGCGCAGCAGCGCAAGATTGCGGGAGGCCACTTCCTGCACCGTCCGCGAGCTTACGTTTTTGCCCTTGGACACCTCCGCCAACAACGGCACGAACGACAGCCAAAGCCGCTTCACGCGCTCGAGCTGGGCCGCGATCTTCTTGCTTGGCGGTGGCGGCAATCCCAACTGGGCATCGCCTGCCAGCAATCCGTCGAGCGACGTTTCGAAGAGAGCCGCGGACCTTTTCAGGCTTTTTCTGTTCTTGTCCATCTCGAAGCCGTAGGCGATGAGCAGAAATTCCTTGGACATCTTCTGCGTCAGCATGCGCTGGCGGCCGGAAACATTAATGGCTACGGCCAGCGCCGGATCCACGCCCTGCCGTTTGGCATTGCCCTGGTATGCACTGACGGTCTCGTCCAGGGCTGCCAGCAAAGGCAGGTTGAACCACGCCACGGCGACCAGTCGCTTGCCGCTGATGGCGCCCGACCGGATTGTTCTACTGATTGCCGCATCGAATTCGCGCCATAACCCATCCACCTTGCCCAGCAGTTTTAAGATGGCCGGCTTCTTGGTCGGCGGCAGACCCAATTCGAGATCGCCACGGCGCAGCCCCTTGAGGGTGCGGTCGAAAAGGTTGCGGGTCGCTCTCAGGCTTTTCAGGTTCCTCGCCTGATCGATCTCGAGGGCGATGAGCAGGAATTCCTTGCTCATCTTCTGGGTCAGCATGCGCTGCTTGCCCGCCAGGTTGATGACCCGGTTATGGTTGGCGCCGGCCGAGGCCGCGCCAGCAGAACCGCTCAACGAGGCAAATGCCAGCACGGCGGCTGCACAGGCCAATGGCCACCTGGCATTCGGGTTTGCAAACATCTAAGGGTCCTTCAGATCATCACTGGTGCTTCCAGGCACGGCTCTATGAAAGCACAATCAGGTTACTGATATATGTCTGGAATCTGCATCTAATCAAACGCCCTTGGCGGATATGACAGGGAACTCAAGCGGGTATTCGGGCCCCAGGGCCACACAATTACCTTGCCGGCGCCGCAAGATCGCCACGATTGGCCGCCAAATCGCCACCATCGGCCGTTACTCCTGTCTCCCGGAGACTTCAAGGACACGAGGAGACGGAGATGACCAATTTGCGGCCGATCGCCATCGCCTTGGCGGCACTTATTCTTGGCGCCTGCGCCCAGGAATTGACGGCCTTGCGGGAAACCGCGCCAACGGGCTCCGAATTCACGCGCCAATTGACGCGTGAGTACCTTTCCTTTGCCGAGTTCGAGGCCGAGCAAATGATCGACTGGCCCGACGCCCGGCACTTCGCCGCCAAGGGCCTGCAAACGGCGGCAGGAAGTCCCGTCGAGCCTGAGAACCCGGTTGATTGGAACCTGCCCGAACACCAGGTCAAAGGCCTGATCGAGGCCCACCAACGCCTGGTCGAGACCTTGCAAAAGGGCGCCCGGGATCGGCTGCCCAAGGTCGCCGCAATGGCCCAGGCGCGCTTTGACTGCTGGGTCGAGCAGCAGGAGGAAAACTGGCAGCGCCACCACATCGCGGCCTGCCGCCAGGGCTTCGACGCGGCCATGGAGCAGCTCGACAAACCCGCCCCGCGCACCATCCATTTCGCTTTCGACAGCGCCACCTTAGAGGCTGCCGATCTCGATCTGCTGGTTGCCCTGGCCGGCAACACCAGGAAACTCCAAGGGGCTATCGAGGTTGCCGGGCATGCCGATCGGGCCGGCAGCGAGGCCCACAACATGGGGCTCTCGAAACGCCGGGCCGCCGCCGTCGGCGCGGTATTGCATGGCCTCGGCATCCCCCGCCAGCGCCTGGCGCTCAGCGCCCACGGCGAGGGCCGGCCCCGCATCGCCACGCCCGACGGCACCCGGGAGCGGCGCAACCGGCGGGTCGAAATCACCGTCCTGCCGAAGCCCCGCCAGCCGGGCGCCACGGCAAACCTGACGCCGGGCTCCGCCGGGGGCACTTTTGCCCCCGTCGGCCAGCTCCTGGCGGCGGCGAACTGAAGCCGCCGCCAGAAGCGCCGATTGACGGCTGTGATCCCAGAAGTTAGGAATTCGGGACGGGCAATCGGCCCGTCCCAACAGCCGAGGTTACATCATGTCCGAGGCCGCCCAGAGCAACGAAACCGTCGAAGCGTTGCGCGACGAATTGGTCGAATGGCGTCAGGATTTCCACCGCCATCCCGAACTCGCCTTCGAAGAGGTCAGGACTTCCAAGATCGTCGCCGAAAAGCTCGAGAGCTTCGGCCTCGAGGTCGAGCGCGGCCTGGCCGGCACCGGCGTCGTCGGCACCCTGCGGCTGGGCTCGTCGCCGCGCACCATCGGCTTGCGCGCCGATATGGATGCGCTGCCGATCGTTGAGGCCAACGATTTCGGCCATCGCTCCGTCAACGAGGGCAAGATGCACGCCTGCGGCCACGACGGCCACACCGCCATGTTGCTCGGTGCCGCCAAATACCTGGCGCGAAGCCAAAGGTTCGACGGCACCATCCAATTCTTCTTCCAGCCGGCCGAGGAAAACGAGGGCGGTGCCCGGGTGATGATCGAAGAGGGGCTGTTTGAGCGCTTCCCGGTAGACGAGGTCTACGGCCTGCATAACATGCCCAAGCTGCCAGTGGGCTCGTTCGCCGTGCGCCAGGGCCCCATCATGGCCGCCTTCGACACCTTCGAGGCTGTCATCACCGGCCGCGGCACCCACGCCGCCATGCCCCACACCGGCATCGATCCGGTTCCCATCGCCGCCCAGGCCGTGCAGGCCTTCCAGACCGTCGTCTCGCGCAACGTCGATCCCCTGGAAGGAGCCGTCATCTCGGTCACCCAGATGACGGCCGGCGAGACCTTCAACGTGATTCCCGACAGCGTCACACTGCGCGGCTGTACCCGCAGCCTGGAGCCCGCTGTCCAGGATCTGATCGAGGCCGCCATGGAACGCGTGCTGGCGGGCATCTCGGCCGCCCACGACGCCAGCCACGAATTGGTCTATAAGCGCGGCTATCCGGCAACCATCAACAGCCACCAGGAAACCGCCCACGCCATCGCCGCCGCCCGGGCCGTGGCCGGGGACGACAACGTCGTGGTCGACACGCCGCCGCTGATGGGATCGGAAGATTTCGCCTTCATGTTGCAAAAGCGGCCGGGCTGTTATCTTTTCATCGGCAACGGCGACGGCGAGGGCAGCTGCATGGTTCACAACGCCGGCTACGACTTCAACGACGAGATCCTGACGCAGGGCGTGCGCTACTGGGTGGAATTGGCCGAGGAGCGCCTGGCGCCATGATCCCGCGCTACAGCAGGCCCGAGATGGTCGCCATTTGGGAGCCCGAAAGCCGCTTTCAAATCTGGCTCGATATCGAGACCTTTGCCTGCGAGGCCCAGGCCGAATTGGGCGTCATCCCGGCCCAGGCCGCCGAGGCCGTGCGCCAAAAAGGCGCCTTCGAAATCGCCCGCATCGACGAGATCGAACGTGAAACCAAGCACGATGTCATCGCCTTTTTGACCAATCTGGCCGAGCATGTGGGCGAGCCCGCCCGCTTCGTCCACCAGGGCATGACCTCGTCCGACGTCCTGGACACCTGCCTGGCTGTGCAGCTCACGCGCGCCTCGGACATCCTGCTGGCCAACCTCGACGAGTTGCTATTGGTCCTGAAACGGCGCGCCATCGAGCACAAGGACACGGTTTGCATAGGCCGCAGCCACGGCATCCACGCCGAACCCACCACCTTCGGCCTCAAGCTGGCCCAGGCCTATGCCGAATTCGAACGCAACCGCCAGCGCCTGGTGACGGCCCGGGCCGAGATCTCCACCTGTGCCATTTCCGGCGCCGTCGGCAGCTTCGCCAACATCGATCCCCGGGTCGAGGAATACGTCGCATCCAAGCTCGGCCTGGCGCCCGAGCCAATCTCGACCCAGGTCATTCCTCGCGACCGCCACGCCGCCTTTTTCGCCGCGCTGGGCGTCATCGCCTCGTCGATCGAGCGCCTGGCCACCGAGATCCGCCACCTGCAGCGTAGCGAGGTGCGCGAGGCGGAGGAGTTCTTTTCCCAGGGCCAGAAGGGCTCTTCGGCCATGCCCCACAAGCGCAACCCGATCCTCACCGAGAACCTCACCGGACTGGCCCGCGTGGTGCGGGCCGCCGTGGTGCCGGCGCTGGAGAACGTGGCGCTTTGGCACGAACGCGACATCTCGCATTCCTCGGTGGAACGCATGTTCGGGCCCGATGCCACGGTGACGCTGGACTTCGCCCTGGCGCGCCTCAGCGGCGTCATCGACAAGCTGCTGGTCTACCCCGAAGCCATGCAGCAAAACCTCGAGAGCCTGCACGGCTTGATCCATTCCCAGCGCGTCCTGCTGGCCTTGACCCAGGCCGGCACGAGCCGCGAAGAGGCCTACCTCATCGTCCAGGAAAACGCCCTGCGGGTGTGGCAGGAAGGGGCCGATTTCCAGACCCTGCTGGAGGCCGACGAGCGCGTCGGCAAATCCCTTCCGGCGGCCGATTTGGCGGCGCTTTTCGACCTCGGCTATCATACCGCCCAGGTCGACACCATTTTCCGGCGGGTCTTCGGGGAGTTTTAGCCCGCGCTCTCGTTATCGATCTGCTCGCGGGCCTCGTCGAGCAGACCCTCCATCTGGTTGCGCAAACGGTGTTCCGAGACATCGGCGTCGGCAGCGCTGAGATCGGCCGAAACCTTTTCGAAAACGTCCTCGTCGCCGGGCCGGTCGAAGTCGGACTTGACCACCTCGAGGGCGTAGGCCTTGGCATCGTCGCCGGCCAGGCCGAGAAATTCCGCCGCCCACAAGCCCAACAGCTTGTTGCGCCGGGCATTGGCCTTGAATTCGAATTCCTGATCACGGGCAAACTTCGCCTCGTGGGCCTTCTTGCGTTTGTCAAAGCTGGTCATGCCGCCCGAATCCCCTGAAATAATGGCGGCCCCAGGCATAGCCCCTCGAGGGGCCGGAATCAACCGTCCATCGGCAGCCCAGGCTGTGCCCCGGCGGCGGCTGCAAATCGTTGTAAGGCGAGAGCAATTCGGTTATGGTCCGCTCGTCAATTCGCGGGCCGCCGAGGGCGCCCGCCGCCCCGGGCTCGCCCCAGGCGCTCCCTCAAGACAATCCGGACAAATTTCATGTCGCGCCGCAGACAGATCTATGAAGGCAAGGCCAAGGTGCTGTTCGAAGGGCCCGAGCCCGGCACCTTGGTGCAGTATTTCAAGGACGACGCCAGCGCCTTCAACAACCAGAAACGCGGCACCATCACCGGCAAGGGCGTGCTCAACAACCGCATCTCGGAATACCTGATGATGCGCATCGCTGAGATCGGCATCCCGACCCATTTCGTGCGCCGCCTCAATATGCGCGAGCAGCTCGTCAAGGAGGTCGAGATCATCCCCATCGAGGTGATCGTGCGCAACGTCGCCGCCGGTGCCTTTTCCGAGCGCCTGGGCATCGCCGAGGGCACGGTTCTGCCGCGCTCGATCGTCGAGTTCTGCCTCAAGTCGGACGAGCTCGGCGATCCCCTGATCACCGAGGAGCACATCACCGCCTTCGGCTGGGCGGCACCCCACGAGATCGATGAAATGATGTCCATGAGCCTGCGCATCAACGACTTTCTCTCCGGCGTCTTTCTCGGCATCGGCATCAAGCTGGTCGACTTCAAGCTCGAGTTCGGCCGCTATTTCGACAACGAAGAGCAGCGCACCATCCTGGCCGACGAAATCAGCCCCGATAATTGCCGGCTGTGGGACCTGCAAACCAACGAGAAGATGGACAAGGACCGCTTCCGCCGCGATCTTGGCGGCGCCGCCGAAGCCTACCAGGAAGTGGCCCGCCGGCTCGGTATCATGCCCGAGTCCGGGCCCCGCGACTTCCAGGGCCCGACGGTGATGCAATAGCGGTTTTCTGCGGTGTTGGCTCGGGTTCACGTGACGCTGAAGAAGGGGGTCCTTGACCCCCAGGGCAAGGCCATCGCCCGGGCCCTGGAGGCCCTTGGCTTCAGTGGCGTGGAGGGCGTCCGCCAGGGCAAGTACATCGAACTGGACCTAACCGACACGGATGCCGGCGAGGCCCGTCAACGGGTCGAGGAGATGTGCGGCAAATTGCTCGCCAACACCGTCATCGAGGACTATTCCATCGAGGTCGAGGCTGGGGCCGGGGGGACCGCCCGGCGGCCATGAAGTCCGTCGTCATCATCTTTCCCGGCAGCAATCGCGACAGCGACGTTTGCTACGCCCTGGCGCAGGTCAGTGGCCGGCCACCGGCGACGGTTTGGCATCGCGACACCGAGCTTCCGGATTGCGATCTGATCGTGCTGCCCGGCGGCTTCTCCTACGGCGACTATCTGCGTTCCGGCGCCATGGCCGCAGGCTCACCCATCATGCGCCAGGTGGTGGCTCGGGCCACAACCGGCGTGGCCGTGCTGGGCATCTGCAACGGTTTTCAGACCCTCACCGAAGCGGGCCTCCTGCCCGGCGCCCTGATGCCCAACCGCGACCTCAAGTTCATCTGCCGCAACGTCCACCTACAGGCCGGGGCCGGCCGCGGCCCCTTCGCTGGTGGTTATGCCGAAGGCCAGGTGATCTCGATCCCAGTAGCCCACCACGACGGCAATTATTTCGCCGACCCAGAGACGCTCGACGAGTTGGAGGGCGAGGGCCGCGTTGCCTTCCGCTACTGCGATGCCGAGGGCGGCGTGGCCGCGAGCAGCAATCCCAACGGCTCGGCCCGCTCCATCGCCGGCATCTTCAACACTGCTGGCAACGTGCTGGGCCTGATGCCGCACCCGGAGAACCACATCGAAGAGGCTCAGGGCTCGAGCGACGGCCGGGCGCTGTTCGAGAATCTGGCCCGGAGCCTGGCGTGAGTGCGGCCGAAAATTCTGGGGAAGACACCGTCATCACGCCCGAGCTGGTGTCCGAGCACGGGCTTTCGCCCGAGGAGCACCGGCGCATGGTGGAGATCCTGGGCCGCGCCCCCAACCTCACCGAGCTCGGCGTCTTTTCCGTGATGTGGAGCGAGCACTGCTCCTACAAGTCCTCCAAGAAGTGGCTCCGCCTCTTGCCCAGCGAGGCCCCCTGGGTGATCTGCGGCCCCGGCGAAAACGCCGGCGTGGTCGACATCGGCGACGGCCAGGCGGTGATCTTCAAGATGGAAAGCCACAACCATCCCTCCTTCATCGAGCCCTACCAGGGCGCCGCCACCGGCGTCGGCGGCATCCTGCGTGACGTCTTCACCATGGGGGCGAGGCCCATCGCCAACCTCAACGCGCTGCGTTTCGGCAGCCCCCAGGACGCCAAGACCCGACACCTGGTGGACGGCGTGGTGGCCGGCATCGGCGGTTACGGCAACTGCGTCGGCATCCCCACGGTGGCCGGTGAATGCACCTTCCATCCCAGTTTCAATGGCAACATCCTGGTCAATGCCATGACCGTGGGCCTGGCAGAGCAGGACCGTATTTTCTATTCGACCGCCGGCGGGGTGGGCAATCCGCTGATCTACGTGGGCTCCAAGACCGGCCGCGACGGCATCCACGGCGCCACCATGGCCTCGGCCGAGTTCGACGACGACAGCGAGGCCAAGCGCCCCACCGTCCAGGTCGGCGACCCCTTCACCGAAAAGCTGTTGATCGAGGCCTGCCTCGAGCTGATGGCCACCGACACCATCGTCGCCATCCAGGACATGGGAGCGGCCGGCCTGACCTCGTCGTCCTTCGAGATGGCCGGCAAGGGCGGCGTCGGGGTCGAACTCGACCTGGACCGGGTGCCGCAGCGCGAAAACGCCATGACGCCCTATGAAATACTGCTCTCGGAAAGCCAGGAACGCATGCTCATGGTGCTGCGCCAGGGCTGCGAGGACGAGGCCGCCCGCATCTTCGAGAAATGGGAACTCGATTTCGCCGTGGTCGGCCGGATCACCGATACCGGCCGCATGGTGGTGAGCATGGCCGGCAAGGTCGTCGCCGACCTGCCCATCGCGCCGCTGGCCAATGCCTCGCCGGAATACGACCGGCCCTTCGTCGAAGCTCCGGCACCGGAAGCAACGCCCGAGGTCGAGCATGGCGACCCCATGGCGGCGCTCGCCACCCTGCTGGGCTCGCCCGACCTGGCCGAAAAAAGCTGGATATGGGAGCAGTACGACCACCTGGTGCGGGGCGACACGGTGCAGCGCCCGGGCGGCAATGCCGGTGTCATCAGGATAGGCCACCGCGGCAAGGCCATCGCCGTGACCAGCGATTGCACGCCGCGTTACTGCGCCGCCGAGCCGCTGCAGGGCGGCCGCCAGGCCGTGGCCGAGGCCTGGCGCAACCTCACCGCCGTCGGCGCCCGGCCGCTGGCGCTAACCGACTGTCTCAACTTCGGCAGCCCCGAACGGCCGGAGATCATGGGCCAGTTCGTGGGCTGCATCCGGGGCATGGCCGAGGCCTGCCGAGAACTCGAATTCCCCGTGGTTTCGGGCAACGTCTCCTTCTACAACGAAACCCAGGGCTCGGCCGTGCAGCCGGCGCCGACCATCGGCGGCGTCGGCCTGATCGAGGACGTGGCAAACGTCACCGATCTCGCGCTTGGCGAGGCCGACGACGTGGTCTTGCTGATCGGCGAGAACCGGGGCCATCTCGGACAATCGCTTTATCTGCGCGAGGTCTGTGGAAGGGAAGCCGGCCCGGCACCGCCCGTCGACCTGGCCTGCGAGCGCCGCCACGGCGACTTCGTGCGCCAGGTCATCGCTGACGGCCTGGTCGATGCCTGCCACGACATCTCGGACGGCGGCCTGCTGGTGGCGCTGGCCGAAATGGCGCTGGCCGGCGACCTGGGCGTCGAGATCGAGATCGCCGAGGGTGCGCTTGAACTGCCGGCCGTGCTGTTCGGCGAGGATCAGGGGCGCTATCTGTTGGCGCTGCCGGAAACCTCGGCGGCGGCCGTGCTGGAAAGCGCCGCGGCGGCCCATATCCCGGCCCAGCGGCTGGGCCGTACGGGTGGAAAGGGTTTGACAGTCAACCGGGTTCATACCATATCGATAGCGGATTTACGCCGCGCGCATGCCGGCTGGCTGCCCGCTTACATGGCCTCGCCGACAACCTAGCGCTGGAAGGAAAACACCATGGCGATGGAATCTGCCGACATCGAGCGGCTCATCAAGGAGAGCATTCCCGGGGCCCAAGTGACCATCGAGGACTTGCGCGGCGACGGCGACCATTACGCCGCCCTGGTGGTGGCGCAGGAATTCGTGGGCAAATCCCGGGTACAACAGCACCAAATGGTCTACAAGGCCTTGAAAGGACGCATGGGCGACACACTTCATGCTCTGGCACTGCAGACGGCGGTCCCGGAATAGCAAACATATAGAGGATAGATGGCATGAGCGACAATCCGGTCTCCGAGCGCATCCAGCAGGAAATCGACGACAACTCGGTGGTGCTTTTCATGAAGGGCACGCCGGTCTTTCCCCAGTGCGGCTTCTCCGCCGCCGTGGTCCAGGTGCTGACCAATCTGGGTGTCAAGTTCAAGGGCATCGACGTGCTCATGGACCCGGCGTTGCGTGAAGGCATCAAGGAGTTTTCCGACTGGCCGACCATTCCCCAGCTTTATCTCAAGGGCGAATTCGTGGGCGGCTGCGACATCATCCGCGAGATGTACGAAAACGGCGAGCTCTCGGCCCTGGTGGCGGAAAAAGGCGTCGAAGTCGAAGCCGCCTGAGCCGGTCACCGGCACCATCCGCGACTATCACGTCCACGTCTATTTCGGAGCGGCCAGCCGCGATCCTGCGCGCAGCTTGCGCGCAGAGGTCGAGCGGCATTTCGACGTGGTCATGGGGCGCTGGCACGAGCAACTTGTCGGGCCCCATCCGCGCTGGATGTATCTCTTCGTTTTCCAGCCCGATCTCTTTGCCGAGATCGTGCCCTGGCTGATGCGGAACCGCCAGGGGCTGGTGCTGCTGCTTCACCCCAGCACCGGCAACCACATCGCCGACCACACGGATTATGCCGTCTGGATGGGCGAGGTGCTTGAACTGGACCTTAGCGTCCTGCCCTGAAAGCGCTATACACTGGGCGCCGTCCGCCAGCCCCGGAGGAACGCCCCATGACCGGCCCCGGCCCGGCCCCCAGCTTCAATCCCGAGATCATGGCCATGTTGGCCCGCGGCCCCGGCCTCTTTGCCGGCCTCAGCCACATCGGCCGGCGCATCACCATCGACGGCAACACGCTGGACAGCCGAGCCCAGACCATCAGCGCCCTGGCCGGCTCCAACGTGCCCTCCGACGACCCGCTGGAGGCGCGGGTGCAACTGGCCAACGCCCTGGCGCCCTTCCGCGGTGGACCCACGCCGATCTATGCCAGCCAGGACCGGACCATAGCGGGACCGGGCGGCGACGTTCCCATACGCATCTATCAGCCCGGTGCCGGCGGCGCGCCGCGGCCGGTCCTGCTCTGGTTCCACGGCGGCGGTTTTGCGTTGGGCAGCGTCGACAGCCACGACGAGCCATGCCGCCGCATGGCCCGGGCGGCCGATGCCGTGGTGATCTCGGTCGATTACCGCCTGGCGCCCGAGGACAAGTTCCCGGCCGGCCTCGACGATTGCCGCGCCGCTTTCGCCTGGGCCGCCAACAACGCCGCCGAGATCGGCGGCGATGCGGCGCGGCTGGCGGTGGGCGGTGATTCGGCGGGCGGCAACTTCGCCGCCGCGCTGGCACTGGCGTGTCGCGATGATGGCGGCCCGCAGCCCGGTTTCCAGCTTCTGGTCTACCCGGTGGTTGATGCCGCCATGACGCAAAAGTCCTACGAGCTTTTCGCCGAGGGTTTTTTCCTCACCCGTGAGCGCATGGCATGGTTCTTTGACAAGTATTTGGCATCGCCCGAGCAAGCCGCCGACCCCCTGGTCTCGCCACTCCGGGCCGAGGATCTTTCGGGCCTGCCGCCGGCCCACATCATAACGGCCGGCTTCGATCCCCTGCGCGACGAGGGCCGGGCTTATGCGGCCCGCCTGGAAGAGGCAGGCGTGGCGGTCGAACTGGCCGAATACCCCACCATGATCCACGCCTTCTTCTCCATGGCCGGCGTCTTCGGCGAGGCCGCCGTGGCCACCGAACGCGCCGCCCGGAGCTTGCGCGCGGCTTTCGCGGACAAGCGCCAAACGGCGGCCTGAGGGGGGGGGGCGGAAAAAGACTTCAACGGCCTGTGCGTTTGGCATTTCCCTGTTTTGCGCCTATCATCAGGGAACGAACTCAGGAATTTGAAAATGGTTGCCAAACCCGCCCGCCCCGAAATCTACAAGGGGTGCGAACTTCCCCCCGACTTGGCGCGGAAGGCTGGTGTGCGCCCGGACGAAGAGGTGCGCCTTTTGATCCTCGAGTCACGAGATACGGCAGGGCGGAAGATTGCCGCCGTCATGGACGCGGCCAGCGCCGAAGCGGAAGCAGCGGGCCTCGACGACGAGAAACTCGGCGACTTGATGGATGCCAACCGAATTACGTAGCGTCCTCGATACCAATCTGATCGTTTCCGCGCTCCTCGTTTCCCGCACGCCGCCGCGCAAAGCCTTTGACCACGCTGCCGACAACGGCTTGATCCTCTCTTCCCCAGCAACCTACGGCGAATTAGAGGACGTTCTCGAGCGCCGCAAATTCGACCGTTATGTCGACCTATCCAGGCGCCGTGAATTCCTGCGATTGTTCGCCTCCGTCGTCCATTGGGTTCAGGTTTCATCGACGATTGACGCCAGCAGGGACCCGAAAGACAACATGTTCCTGGAACTCGCCGCTGACGGAAAAGCCGATTATTTGGTTACCGGAGATCACGATTTGCTGGCCTTGGCCGCGCCGGCCGCCACGACATGGGGTTTCCGCATCGTGACACCGGAAGAATTCCTCGCGGCCGAAGTCCGGACTTGATACTACCCGCAGAACGTTGAGATTGTCGCCAAACGCCCGGCCTTCACATTGATCCACCCTGTCAACCGACATCGATTGCCCCGTTCCGGCACCGATGTTAGTCGTATGGCCATGCGAGACACGTTTGACATCACCCAGGCGCTGATCGGCAAGGACGGCGAGGCGCGGTTCGAGGATCAAAGTCGGCCTTATGGGCGCGACTCGTCGCCCTTCAACATCACCGAGCGCCAGGCGGCCGCGGCGATCCGCTTCGGCTGGGCCCCGGCCGGATTCGCCTCGGCCCCCGAGGGCGAGGGCCCCGATCGCCTGATCGTGGTTCTGGAAGGCAGCCTCGACGTCACCCTGGCAGCGGGGGCCAGGCGCCAATTCGGCCTTGGCGAGCTACTGCTGATGACCGCCTCCGGCACCGCCGGCGCCGTGCGCCGGGCCGAAAGTCCGGTCCATTGGCCTGAATTCAGGCTCTCGGGCCCAGCCGCGCCGGACACCGGGGCGTTGCAGCCGGCGGCTGAAGCCACGGCGGATCGCCTAGACCAGGCCGCGGACGATCCAAACGGGGCCGCCTTCCTGCGCACCTGGACCGACGACGACCGTTCGCGCACGAAATCCGACCTGCTGCCCTATACCGAGACAGCCGGCGAACGCCTGACGGCCGAGATCCCGCTGGTCGGTTTGCAGTACGTGTTGGCACCGACCAGTTTGAACTACTACTGGCACCGCGCACCGCAGCGCCAGTTGGTACTCTTCATTACAGGCGGTGCCGAAATCGAGAACGGGTTGGGCGAGCGCCATCGTGTGCTGCCCGGAGGCATCTATCTGGGCGAGGACGAAACCGGCCCCGGCCACATCACCCGCGCCATCGAGGGCCAGGAACGGTTTTCCATCTTCGCGCACTTGCGTTGAGTCGGTCTCCAACCATGAGCAAATTGCCCCCCATTCATCCCGGCGAAATCCTGGGCGAAGAATTCCTCAAGCCCATGGGCATCAGCCAGTCGCGCCTGGCCCGGGACATCAACGTACCGCCCCGGCGCATCAACGAGATCCGCCTGGGCAAGCGGGGCATCACGGCCGACACGGCGCTGCGACTTGAACACTATTTCGGGGTCTCGGCGGAATTTTGGATGAACCTGCAGCAGCGCTACGATCTGGAATCCCTCGAGGATCGTATCGGCGACCAGCTCGAGCGGGAAATCCGCAGCCGCCCGCAATCCGCGGCTTAACCCAGCCCCGCCACCACAACGCCCTCGTGTTCGAGCAGCCAGCGTTTGCGCTCGATGCCGCCAGCGTAGCCGGTTAGCGAGCCGTCGGCGCCGATGACGCGGTGGCAAGGGACAGCGATGCCGACCGGGTTGAGGGCGTTGGCGCGGCCCACGGCGCGGGCCGCGCCGGGCCGGCCAAGGCCGGCCGCCAGTTCGCCGTAGGTCGTGGTTGCGCCGACCGGGATCGAGCGCAGGGCGGCCCAGACGGTCTCCTGAAAGGGCGTGCCGGCGAGACGAACCGGCAGTTCGGCAACGGCACCAAGGTCGCCAGCAAAATAACGCCGAACGGCGCTGGAAAACCCGCCGGGATCGGCCGCGGGCCGCAATTCAAAGGGCCCGAAACGGCGCGCCAACGATCCCTCGAGGCGCTGGCGGCAGTCGGCGAAGTCTAACGTCACTACCGCCGCACCGTCGCTGACCAGAAGCATGGTGCCCATCGGCGAGGTGATTTCGTCGACCAGCAATTTCATTCTTTCTCCCCCTTCCCAGCCGTCCACAACAGTAATGCCGCATAAGCCCGCCAGGGCCGCCAGGCCTGCGAAAGCTCCACCAGGCCCTTGGCATCAATCGGCCCGCCACGGGCAGCGGACGCCTTTCGCAAGCCCAGATCGCCGGCGGGAAAGGCGTCGGGGTCGCCGAGCGCCCGCATGGCGATGTAGTCCGCCGTCCAGGCGCCGATGCCGGGCAACGCCAGCAGGCGGGCCCGGGCCTCGTCCGGCGGCAGCGCCCCGTCGAAGCTCAGCTCGCCGCTGGCCACGGCGGCGGCCAGGGCCGAAATCGTGGCGGCCCGGGCCCGCGGCAGGCCGATGCCGGTGAGGTCGGCGTCGGCCAGCCGGGCGGCTTCGGGAAAGACGTGGCCAAGGCCGCCGCAAGCGGTCGGCCGGCCGTTGAGCGTCAGCGGCTCGCCCCACCTCGCCACCAGGCGGCCGGCCAGCGTCGTCGCCCCCTTGACCGTCACCTGCTGGCCCAGGATGGCGCGCACGCCGAGCTCGAAGCCGTCCCAGGCGCCAGGCAGGCGCAAGCCGGGAAGCCGCTCCACGTCGGCGCCGATCACCGGGTCTTGGCCAAGCTGGGCCGCCACTTCGGCGGGATCGAGGTCGAGATCGAAAAGGCGCCTCAGGCGCTGGGCGATACCGATGATCGGCATCGGACGGGCGAGCTTGATGCGGGCCACCAGCGCCCCGGGTGCCCCGGGCGCCACCTCGACCACACCGTGGCTGCCGGCGACGGCAATGCTGCGGCGGTAGCTCTCGGTCACCTCCTCGACGCCAGGGATGGCGCGGCGGCCGAGGAAATCGCGGATCGCCGGCCAGTGGTAGGGCTGGCGCAAGCCGAGCTGCAGGCGCAAGTCCGTGGCGCCTCCGGACCAGCCGCCCTGGCGGCGCAAGCTCCCGGGCGGCCGGCCGTAGGCGCCGCGCATGGCACCATTGAAGCGGCGCAGGCTGGCAAAGCCCGCCGCCAGCGCCACCTCGGTCATGGCCAGATCGCTCTCGTCCAAGAGTTTTTTGGCAAACAGCAGCCGCCGGTTCTGAGCCACGGCCAGCGGCGAGGCGCCGACGTGGCTGGCAAAGAGCCGGCGCAAATGGCGTTCGCCCACACCCAGGCGGCCGGCCAGTTGGGCTACCCCTGCCCCGTCCAGGGCGCCCTCGGCGATCAGCCTGAGCGCCCGTGCCACCGTCGTCGAGGTACCGGCCCAGGCCGGCGTGCCCGGCGCCGCCTCGGGACGGCAGCGCAGGCAGGGTCGAAATCCGGCCTCTTGCGCCGCCGCGGCCAGCGGGAAGAATTCGCAGTTCTCGAGCTTCGGCGTCCTAGCCGGGCAGATCGGACGGCAGTAGATGCCGGTGCTTCGTACGGCGGTAAAGAAGCGTCCGTCGAAGCGGCTGTCGCGGGTGAGTAGCGCCCGGTAGCAGATGTCGCGATCGAGATCCATGGCGCCATTATGGCGCCGGCAACCATCGCCGTCTGGCCATTTTCGGACTCGGCACCTCGGGTGCGCTTTAGGGTTGCTCCGCCTGAGCCCCGCGCCTCACCCCCTCGCCCGACGCAGCGCGGCGGCGGCGGCGGCGTCAACCACGGCGTCGGCGTCGATGCCGTATTCGCGGTAGAGGTCGACGATATCGCCGGACTGGCCGAAGCGCTCGACACCCAACGGCACCACGCGCTGGCCGGCCACCGAACCGAGCCAGTCGAGCGCCGCGGGATGGCCGTCGATCAGCGTCACCAGGCCGGCATCAGGGGCCAGTGGCGCCAGAAGCTGTTCGGCGTGGCTGGGGGCCCCAAGTTCAGCCCCGCGCCCGGCCGCCAGCCAGCCGGCGTGCAGGCGGTCGGCCGACGTCACCGCCAAGAGGCCGGCACCGGGGATGTCCTGGCAGACCTTGGCGTGGCCGGCCCTGGCCTCGGGCGCCACGGCGCCTGAGTAGACGACGGCCAGTTCCGCACCCGGCGCCGGTGGCACCAGCCAATAGCCGCCGGCCACGATCTGGGCGCCAAGCTCGGGCGTCATCTGGCGCTCGGGCTGCTCCAGGGTGCGGGTAGACAGGCGCAGGTAAACCGCGCCGCCATCGTCGGCCTGCATGTGCTCGAAGCCCCAACTCATGAGCAGCGCCAGCTCGTCGGCAAAGGCCGGTTCGAAGGCGCTGAGCCCGTCCTGGCCCAGGCCGATCAGCGGGGTGAGGAAGGACTGGTGGGCGCCGCCCTCAGGCGCCAGCGAGATGCCCGACGGCGTGCCGATCACCATGAATCTGGCGCCCTGGGAGCAGCCGTAATTGAGAGCATCCAGGCCGCGGCTGACGAAGGGATCGTAGAGCGTGCCGATGGGCAACAGCGGCGCCCCGAAGAGCTCGCCCGAGAGGCCGAGCGCGGTGAGCAGCAAGAAAAGATTGTTCTCGGCGATACCCAGCTCGATATGGCGGCCGCGCGGCGACAGCGTCCAGCGCTGGGCCGACGGCAGGTGTTCCTGGCGGAAGATGTCGGCCTTTTCGTGGCGGTGGAAGACCTCGCGCTGGTTGACCCAGCCGCCCAGGTTGGTCGAGACGGTAACGTCGGGTGAGGTGGTGACGATGCGCCGAGCGAGCTCGTCGTCGGCCTTGCCGAGCTCGCTCATGATGCGCCCGAAGGCTTCCTGGGTGGATTGGGCGCCGGGGGCGCCACCCTCGGGCGAAAGCGCCGCCGAGGTAACCAGCGGCGCCAAGCGCCCGTCCGGCCGGCGGCGCGCCATGGGTGCCGCTTCGATCAGTTCGGCCAGCGCCTCGGCCGTCAGCTCGAGGCCAGCCAGCGGCTGCCACTCGTCACCGTCGGGAATGCCCATGGCGGCCTTGAACTCGGCCATCTGGTCGGGCGTCATCATGCCGGCGTGGTTGTCCTTGTGGCCCGCAATCGGCAGGCCGTAGCCCTTGACGGTGTAGGCCACGAAGCAGTGCGGCCGGTCGCCCTCGGCCTCGCGGAAGGCATCGAGCACGGTCTCCATGTCATGGCCGGCGAGGTTGGTCATCAGGGTGTGCAAACTCTCGTCGTCGTGGCCGTCGAGGAGTTCCTTGAGGCCGGAGACACCGCGCAAGTCGTGTTTGAGGTGCTGGCGCCAGCCCTCGGCGCCCTTGAAGCAAAGCGCCGAATAGAGCTGGTTGGGGCAATCATCGATCCATTGCCTGAGCGCCCCGCCAGCCGGCCCCTCGAAGGCCTGGCGCAGTCGGTTGCCGTACTTCAGCGTCACCACTTGCCAATCGACCGTGGCGAAGAAGTCCTTGATCTTGGCGAACAGGTAATCGTTGACCACGCCGTCCAGGCTTTGGCGGTTGTAGTCGATGATCCACCAGAGGTCCCTGACGTCGTGCTTCCAGCCCTCCAGCAGCGCCTCGAAGACGTTGCCCTCGTCGAGTTCGGCATCGCCCATCAGCGCCACCAGCCGCCCCCGCGGCCGGTCGGCCGGCACCAGGCCGTGAAGATGCACGTAATCCTGCACCAGCGAGGCAAACAGCGTGGCGCCCACGCCCAGCCCGACCGAGCCCGTCGAGAGATCGACGCCGTCGCGGTCCTTGCTGCGCGAGGGATAGCTTTGGGCCCCGCCCAGGGCGCGAAAGGCCTTCAGCGCCTCCAGGTCCTGGTTGCCCATGAGGTACTGGATGGCGTGGAAGACCGGCGCCGCGTGGGGCTTGACGGCAACCCGGTCGGCGGCCTCGAGCTGGTGGAAGTAAAGCGCCGTCAGCAGTGTCGTGGCCGAGGCACACGAGGCCTGGTGGCCGCCCACCTTGAGGCCGTCGCGCGAGGGCCGCACATGGTTGGCATGGTGGATCATCCAACAGGCCAGCCACAGCACCTTCCGTTCGATCTGGCTCAGCCCGGCCACGAGCTCGGGCGCCAGGCGGTTGGAAATAGCGGCTGGTGACGTATCGTTCATCGCTGGCCCGAAGCTAGCACGTTTGGAATTACGACTCGAATTTCGACTCCGGCCCTATTCTACTACCTTGGCGCCTCCAACCCCCACCCGGGAGACCGAATATGACCATGAACTTCGCCCTCTCCGAGGAACAAATCCTCTACCGCGAACAGATGCGCCGCTTCGGCCGCGAGGTCATCGCGCCCAGGCGCGCCGAATGGGATGGCGGCGCGCTGCCGCGTCCAATCATCGAGGCGGCCGTGGCGGCCGGCTTGGTGAGCCGCGAGATGGACTTCATCAGCCGGGGAATCCTGGTCGAGGAAGCGGGGTACGCGGATTTCAACACGGCGCTGCCGCTGCTCATCGCCACTGAGCCTTATGAGCTCTACCGCCTGCCCGGCCTGCCCGACGAGATCGGCATCCCGGCCCGCCAGGCCGTGGCGGCGGGCCAGGCCATCATCGCCGTCGGTTTCACCGAGCCCGAAAGCGGCAGCGACATGGCCGCTTTCAAGGGCCGCGCCGTCCGGGAGGGCAACCAGTGGCGCCTGAACGCCGTCAAGAACTCGATCTCCTGGGTCGATGCCGATTATTTCATCATCACCTGTCGCTCCGAGGAAGGCAGCACGGGGGTCAGGGGTCTGAGCAATTTTTTCATTCCCAAAGAGACGCCGGGCGTGGGCCAGGCGCGCATCTGGGCCGACATCGGCAGCCGCGGCGCCAAGCGCGGAAGCGTGGCTTTCGACGACGTGCGCGTGCCGGCCGACCACCTGATCGGCAAAGAGGGCGAGGGCTATTTCATGGTGGCCGATTTCTTCGACACCAACCGGGCCTACATCGCGCTCAAGTGCCTGGGAGCGGCCCAAGCCTCGGTCGACGAAACTTGCGAATTCGTGCAGCAGCGCCGCTCCATGGGCCGCCCGATCTCGCAATACCAGGGCATCAGCTTTCCCCTGGCGGAGGCCGAAACCCAACTCGAGGCGGCCCGCCTGCTCTGCTACAAGACCTTGTGGATGCGCCAGACCGGCCAGCGCCACAGCCGCGAGGGCGCCATGTGCAAATGGTGGGTGCCGGAACTCACTTTCGAGATCGTGCGCAAGTGCCTGACCATCCACGGCCACTACGGCTACACCCAGGAGCTGCCCTTCGAACAGCGCCTGCGCGATATCCTGGGCTGGCAAATCGGCGACGGCACGGCGGAGATCTCCAAGCTGCTGATCGCCCGGGCGATGATGGGCAAGGAAGCGGTTGGGTGATAAGGGACATGATCCGAATTGCAGAGCAATTCGGTTCGTGTCCCATTTAGGCACGAGCGACCCGAAAACGCCTTCCCTAAACTGGGGTCGGAGTGGGTTTTACCAAACTGGGGTCGGAGTGGGTTTTACCCGTAAAACTGGGGTCGGAGTGGGGTGGGTTTACCCGTAAAACTGGGGTCGGAGTGGGTTTTACCCGTAGTTTCTCACTTCCTTGACCTCGAAGTGATCCGAGACCTGGTCCCAGCGCTTGAGAATAGCTTGCGCGGCGTCGGGCACATAGCAGCGCTGGTAGTCCTCGCCCTGAAAGTCGATGACGCTTTGCAGCGAATCGAAGGTCATGATGGTGACGAACTCGACCTCGTCGCCGAGGTCGCGGCGCAAAAGCTCGATACTGCGGTAGCCGGCGATACCCTTGGCCTCGATCCCGGGGAACACCTCGCCCAGCAACAGCCGCTCGTAATCGTCGGCCCGCTCGGGTGTTGTCCAGCCATGCCAGATGCGTTTGGTCGTCATCGAGGGTTCTCCTGTCACGCTACCGGCTTGGGTTTTAGCGCGTAAATAGGTCCCTGTCCCCAGTTTAAGCCTCTGCCGCACAACGATTTTTTTGGAAAAATGCGTTCCTGCCCCGCTTTTTCCCGCTTTTTCGCCACCTGAGAGCGACGCAGGCCATGACCAGGGTGAGAAATGAGGGCTCCTGCCTTCCCGCTTCACCGCCTCACCACAATGCCCTCTCTCTCCCGGTCCCAAACCTCCCCCAGCCGCGCCTCAGCCGCCTCGCGGAGTTTGTATTTTTGTACCTTCTCGCTCATGGTGCGTGGCAGGTCCGGCACGAACTCGACGTATCTCGGCACCATGTAATAGGCCATGTTGGCCTGGCAGAAATCGATCAGCGCCTCGGGGGTGAGGTTCGAGCCCGGGCGCAGCACGACGCTGGCCATGACCTCGTCTTCGCTGGTCTCGGCCGCCACGGCGAAGGCGGCGACGTCTTCGACGGTTTCGTTCTTGAGGATGATTTGTTCGACCTCGTAGGACGAAATGTTTTCGCCGCGGCGCCTAATAGCGTCTTTTTTGCGGTCGACGAAGTACAAGTACCCGTCTTCGTCGACCCGGCCGCGGTCGCCGGTGTGGAACCAGAGATTGCGGAAAGCCTCCGCCGTAGCCTCGGGTTTGTTGTAGTAGCCCAGCGCCAGGTGCCAGGGGTCGCGGCCGCGCAGCACGATCTCGCCGACCTCGCCCGCCGGCAATTCAATGTCGTCGTCGACGACGATTCGAACCTCGACCTCGGGGCGCGTGCGGCCGGCGGAGGCCCATTTTTCCGGCGGGTCGGTGGGGCCGCGCAGCGTCACCATGCAGGTATCCGTCATGGCAAACAGCGAGGTGAACTCGAGGCCGAAGCGGTTTTGGAAGTCGTCGTAGAACTCGGTGGGCGTCGGCACGACCATGCATTGGCGCACGGGATTTTGGGCGTCATCGGGGCGGGCCGGCTGGGCCCAAATGAAATTCGTCATGGCGCCCAGCGAATTGAACTGCGTCGCGCCGTGCTGGCGGATTTCGTCCCAGAACGTCGAGACCGAAAAGCGCCGCGAGAGCGCGATCCCGGCGCCCGCCACCAGGGCCGGCATCAGGCTGGTGAGAAGGGCGTTGCCGTGCAGGAGCGGTAGGCAAACGAACAAGACATCGTCGGCGGTGTAACCATAGGCCGGCACGATATCCAGGCCGGACGTGATGATGGTGGCTTGGGCCCACATGTTGCCTTTCGAGGGGCCGGTGGTGCCCGAGGTGTAGAGCAGAAAGGCGAGATCGCTGAAGCGGGGCTCGCTTTCGGGGGGCTCGGGGGAGGCCCGCTCCAGCTCGGCGTAGTCGCTTACGGGGACCTTCAGGCGGCTGGCATGATCGGCAGCGAGCTCGCCCTGCTCGTCGAACACGATGACGTGCTCCAGGCCCTCGATGTCGCCCGCCACCTCGGCCAGGCGGTCGAAAAGCGCCGCCTCGACGATCACCGCCCGGGCGTCGGACTGGCGGATGTAATAGGCCAGGAGTTCCCCTTTGGCGGCCGTGTTGACCGGCACCGTCACGGCGCCCAGCTTGGCCAGGCCGAAATAGCACCAGAGGATCTCGGGGCAGTTGTTGAGCAGCGTCGCCACGTGATCGCCGTGCTTGACGCCGAGTTCCGCCAGGCCGTTGGCAAGGCGGTTGGATATCTTCTCCGTTTCGCCGTAAGTAAAGCTGCGCTCTTCGAAGCTCAGGAACTTCTGCTCGCCTCGTTCGGCGGCCAGCCTGCCCAGCAGGTTCTTGAAGGTGCGCTCATGGATTGGCAGGTCAATCATCGTTCTCGCCGGCCGCGGCCGTCTCACGGCGCTTGAGCGTCATCATCTCGAAGCGCAGCTCGCGCGGGCCAAAGAGAACCAATACCGTTTCCAGCCAGACGGCGATGCCCGCCAGCAGGGCCACGACCAGACCAATGAGCAGCACCGACTTGATCAGCCAGCGGTGCGAAAGCCCGACCAGGGAGGCCGAGATCTCGCCGATGGCGTAGGATTCGTAGGTGTAGATGAAGGCGAAATAGACCACCAGCGCAGCGAACGGCAGCAAAAAGAAGGAACACCCCAGGAACTCGACCCAGGCCTGGCTGCGAAAGGTCAGGCGCTCGTGCAAGAGATCGACACGGACGTGGCGGTTGTTGACGTAGCCCATGCCCAGCACCAGGGCAAACAGCCCCGTGTGCAGATGCCATTCCATCTCCTGCAGGATGGTGGACTGGAAGATCGCGCCTGCGTTCTCGATCAGCCACAACTGAATCCACACCAGCTTGCGAGCGAAGATGTCCCAGGCCGTGACCAGGATCAGCGGTATGATCAGCAGCGAGCCCCAACGGCCCACGCGGTCGCAAAAAACCCTCAGGAATTTTATTGTTAGCAGAGTGGCTTTGACCGGCATCCCCTCGCCCTACGCCAGTTCGTAGTGGAAATCCGTGGCCCGGCCCTCGGGCTCGGCTTTGAACACCACGCGCATCCGCGCCCTGGGCCGCCGCCTCAACGGCGGCTCGGAAGCGAACCCGAATTGATCGTTCGGATTCGGTATTACTCGTCTTCGAACCTGAATGAGATGTTGAGCCGCACGCGATAGCCCACGACCTTGCCGTCCTCGAGTTGCACGTCCTGCTTGACAACCTCGGCAACACGCAGATCGCGCAACGTCTTGCTGGCCCGTTCGATGGCGGCGGCGGCCGCCCTCTCCCAGGACTCCGAACTCGTGCCAACGATCTCAATCACTTTGTAGACGCTCTCGACCATGACAACCTCCCTATCTGAGATGTCCCGATGGCCGGTGCCGGGGCCGGCCATCCCCTATCGGGATCGGCGCGCGGCACCAAGCATCACGGATGCAGGCATCACAGTCGATTGTAGCGATTTTTCCCGCAGGCGTCAGCAAACCGGTGGGCGGGCAGAGGGACGCATTTATTCCTGTTTTTTCGCCTGCCGCGGTCTGGCGGGGGCTCGTGGGGGAGATCTGGCCTGTCTCCGCACCCCTTGATTTCTGCGACTTGATGACCTAGATACCGGGTTGCCGAATTGGCGAGGCTGTTGTGGGCCAGGGAGCCCAGCGACCTAGCAGAGTAGGACCATGAGCGAAACCAGCGCCGAGACCACCTCTTCCCCGACGCCCAGCAAGCCCGACTGTGCCTCTTGCCCGATGGCATCCTCTGACGGCGATAGCGGCGGCGACAAAGACAGCAAAGGCGGCAAAGACAGCAAAGGCGCTGGCCGCGGCGAGCGCCAGAAGCTGGTGACCCAGCGCTACCGCAGCAACTGGGACTCGATCTTCGGCAAGAAGCGCCGTTAGGCGCGGCCCGCAGGGCGCGGTCCGCAGGGCCGGCCAGAAGCCTGGCGCTACTCCTCGGAAAACTCTTCCAGCCAACTGGCGGCGGTGAGATTCTTGATCTCTTCGTCGAGCCTGGCGTTGGCCACCGCGGCGTCGCCGTTGCCGACGCCGCTTTTTCTTGTCATATGCTGGTGCAGGAAATCGGCCACGAGGCTGCCCACGGCATGGATGGCGTCGTGCCGGTCCAGGCCCTCCCGCATCAGGCGTCCGATGGTCTCGCCGGTGGAAATCTCGCCGCCCATCAGGATCTGGTTTTCCACCACCGCATGAATTGCCGCGTGCAGCAACTCGTTGGGCAGCTCCACCCCGGCCCGGCGATGGTAAGCCGCCACCAGATCTAGACATTCCTGCTCGTCCAAGGACTGCCAGGCCTCCGGATCGGGTGCCTGATGAGGATCGTAGCTATCCATGTCGCTCTCCCGCGCCGTTAGCCCGATTGCTCCGCCGCCACCTCGATCATGCGTTTACCGCGGTTCTCGCCGGCCAGCAGTCCGATCAGTGCCGCCGGGGCATTTTCCAGGCCGGGGATGACGTCTTCCACCACCACCAAGTCACCCGCTTCGGCCCAGGCCGAGAGCTCGGCCACGGCCTCGGCGTCGTGGGCGGCAAAATCCATGACGATGAAGCCTTGCAGCTTGAGACGCTTGACCACGATCAGGCCGGGGACGCCGCGGGGGCTCGACATATCCATGGTGTCGTATTGCGAGACGGCGCCGCAGCAAACCACGCGGCCGCCCTGGTTCATCTGGAAAAGCGCGGCCTCGAGCACGGCGCCGCCGGTGTTGTCGAAGTAGACGTCGATGCCGCCCGGGCAGGCCGCCGCCAGACGCTTGGCGAAGCCCCTTTCCCGGTAGTCGACCGCCTCGGCAAAGCCGAGCTCTTCGACCAGCCAGCGGCATTTGTCCGGGCCGCCGGCGATGCCCACGGCGCGGGCACCCTTTAGCCTGGCGATCTGGCCCACCAGCGAGCCCACCGAACCGGCGGCGGCGGAAACCGCCACGGTCTCGCCGGGACGCGGCGCGCCGATCCGCATGAGGCCGTGGTAGGCCGTCTTGCCGGCGATGCCAAAGACCGAAATATGATGGCTGAGCGGCCGCTCGGGCGGCACCGGGCTGGCCTCGGCCGCCGCCATGGTGGCGAATTCGGCCCAGCCGCCCTCGCCCGCCACCACGTCGCCGGCGGCGAAGGCTTGGGCCCTCGATTGCACCACTTGGCCGATGACGTAGCCATGCATGACGTCGCCCGCCTTGACCGCCCGGCGGTAGGTCGGGCCCTGCATCCAGGCGCGGTTGGCGGCATCGAGCGAGATCAGCAGCGTCCGCACCAGCAGCTCGCCGGCGGCCGGTCTCGGGACCTCGCTTTGCTGCAGCTCGAAATGCCCCTCCGCGAGCGCGCCCCGGGGGATTTCCCGGACAATTATCTGGCTGTGTTTAGGCATGATGCCGGCGATCCTAACCCGGATTGCCGAGACGCGCCCAGCACGCTTAGACTAGTCACGCAGCAGAAGGAGAACCCCATGCCGCCTTTTGACTACATCGCTTCCATCACCGACCGCTACCAGCGGCTGGGTTATCAGACCTATCGCTGGTTCCAGGCGGACGAGCCGCCGGCCTTCGCGCCCATGACCAAGCCGCTGGCCGAATGCAAGCTCGGCGTGCTCTCGACGGCGGGCGTCTACGTCAAGGGCCAGGTGGCCTACTATTACAAGGACGACACCTCGTTCCGGGCCATCCCCAAGACCACGCCGACCTCCGAGATCCGCTTCTCGCACCTCACCGAGCACTACCTGCCCGACGCCCGGCGCGACGCCAACTGCGTCTTTCCCATCGAGCCCCTGCGCCGGCTCGAGGCCGAGGGCGTGATCGGCGAGCTGGCGGAGGAGCTATATTCGTGCATGGGCGCCGTCTATTCGCAACGCCGCGCGCGCGAGGAGCTGATCCCCGCGCTGGCCGCCGAGTTCGCCCGCCAAGAGGTCGACGTGGTGGCGCTGGTGCCGTTGTGACCGGTCTGCCATCAGACCGTGAGTCTGATCGCCCGACACATCGAAGCCCAAGGCACGCCGACAGTGTGCCTGGCCAGCGCCCGCGACATCATCGCCGCCGGCAACTCGCCGCGCGCCGTCTTCGTCGACTATCCGCTGGGCCACACCACCGGGCGCCCCTTCGAGCCCGAAGAGCAAACCGCCATCGTACGCGCCGGCCTCGAGGCGCTGGAGGGCATCAAGGAGCCCGGCACCATCCTCGATCTCGGCTATAGTTGGCCCGACCCGGGCTGGCAGCGCGCCGAGGACGACATGGACAGCGGCGACGAGCGCGAGCCCCGCGGCGACCAGCCAGTCTACCAGTTCGAGGAAGACCGGCTGGCCGCCGAGGCGGCTTTGGCAGGGTAACTAACGCCAGGGACTGAAGTCGGGCGCGCGCTTTTCCAGGAAGGCGTTGGCCCCTTCCTGCTGCTCGCCGGTCTCGAAATACTTCGGGATGACGCGCGCCACCACGTCGTTGACGGTCGAGTCGATGAAGGGGTCGAGGTCGTCGCGGAAGGTCTGCTTGATGACGCGGAGACAGCTCGGGCTCAGGGCCAGGAGCTCCTGGCACCAGCGGGCCACCTCGGCGTCGAGCTCGGCGTAGGGCACCACAGCGTTGATCAGGCCCCAATCCATCATCTCGGCGGCGGTGTATTGGCGGCACATCATCCACATCTCGCGGGCCCGCTTGTGGCCCACCACGTGGGCCAGGTGCTGCACGATATGGCCCGAGGCCGGCGAGCCGACGCGCGGGCCGGTCTGGCCGAAGCGGGCATGGTCGGCGGCGATGGAGAAATCGCAGAAATAGGCGATGTGGTTGCCGGCGCCGATGGAATAGCCGTTGATGCGGGCGATCACCGGCTTGGGGCAATCGACGACCATGCGGTTGACCTTGAAGTCGAGGCCGTCGAGGCCACCGTCGGCCTCCCACTTGACGTCGCCGCCGACGCAGAAGGCCCGCTCGCCAACTCCGGTGAGCACCAGCACGCCGACCTCGGGGTTGGTGCTGGCGTCCTCGATGGCGTCCTGCATCTCCATGATGGTGTCGCCGGTGAAGGAGTTCAGCGACTTGGGCCGGTTGATGGTCATGGTGGCCACCTGGTCCTTGATCTCGTAGAAAATGTCCTTGTACTCAGCCATCTCGGAGGGTCCTTCTCGGTTGCCGGTTGGGGGGGGCTGCCGCCGCCGTTCAGGCGGCAGCGCTGGTGTAGGTAGCAAGATCGAAGTAGTCGCGCCAGACCTTGATTTTGCCCTCGGACATTTCGAAAAGCCCGAAGCAAGGCAGATCGACGCCCTTGTCACCGAGCCGCGTGCGGTCGACACGCTCGACGGCGACGCGGTCGTCTTGAGAGGTCAGGCTGACGATCTCCCACTCGGTGGCTGTCCAGTCCTTGATGAAGCCGGCGATGAAGCGCTCGACCTTGTCGCGGCCCTGGACCGGTTGGAACGGCATGTTGTGGTAGCAGCCGTCGTCGGTGAAATAGCCCGCCAACTCGGCCGCATCGAGGCGCGACCAGGCGGCGATGAAGTCGCGTACCAGGTTTTCGTTTTCGTTCATGATGGGTTCCCCGTGTGGCGGAGATTTGGCGATCGTCAGACTAACCCGTTAAGCTCGCCGCCCCCAGCTTTGAGGCACAATCATGGGTCTTTATTTCGAGGAGTTCGAGCTCGGCCACAGCATCACCACCGGCGCCCGCACGGTGACCGAGGCTGACGTGACTATGTTCGCCGGGCTCTCGGGCGACTTCAATCCGCTGCACTGCGACGCCGCCTTTGCTGCCCAGAGCCCTTTCGGCGAGCGCATCGCGCACGGCCCGCTGGCGCTGGGCATGGCTATCGGGCTGATGTCGCAGCAAAATCTGATCGATGGCACGGCGCTGGCGCTGCTTAACGTGAATTGGGACTTTCAGGGCGCGGTAAGGCTCGGCGACACCATCCACGCCCTGGTCACGCCGCTGGAGAAGCGGCCCAGCGCCAAGCCCGACCGCGGTGTCGTGAAGCTCGGTTTCGAGGTCGTGAACCAGGCCAGCGAGACGGTGCAGACCGGCAGCGCGACGTTGTTGATGCAGACGCGGGAGGGCCGAGGCGGGCCCTAGAACGCGACCCCGCGTTCCTCCAGAAACCGGGTCATGATATCGACGCAGACGTCCGGCTTTTCCAGCTGCAAGAGGTGCCCGGTGCCCGGCACGACCTCATACGGATACCCGAATTCGGCATGCAACGCAGCGTTCGAAAGCGCCGTCACGGCCGGGCTGGGCATCTCCGGGTCGCCGCAGATCATCTTCGCGGGACCGCCGTAACGGTCGATGCGGTAGGCGAACGTGGTCGGCGTCACGTCGAGGTAGACGGCGGCTTCGCGTTCGGGGCGGCAGACCAGGCGCCATTCGCCTGCCGAGACATCCAAACGCAGTACCGAGCGCGCCATCAGGTCGTGGGCGCCTGGCTGCCAGGAGCGGTTGGCCCGGGTTCCGGCGAAGACCTCGGCCAGTTCGCCGGGATCGTCGAAGCGGGTCCGGCGCGCCGTGGCCCAGGCCGCCAGCTTGCGTTGCGTCGCGGCGGCGGCCTCGTAGACCTCGTGCCCGGGCAAGGGCGGCAGCGGCGGGTCGAAGAGAAAAAGCGCATCCCAGCGCCAGCCGAAATCGGCGGCGTGCATCATGGCCGCCAGCGCCGACAGCGAATGAAAGGCACCGATGTTGGTGCCTGGGCCCAGGCGCTCGTCGACGGCCGCGATGATGGCCTCGAGATCGCGGGCGAAGCGGGGGAAATCGTGGGCCCCGGCGTGCAGCGGGTTGAGGCCGTGGTTGCGCTGGTCGAAGACGATAACCTCGAAACGATCGAGCAGCAGCCGCCAGAAGGGAAAGTAGCCGTCGCTGGCAAAGCCGTTGCCGTGGCTGACGAAGAGGCGGGCGCCACCGGCCCGGCCGTGGCGGCGCAGGCGGATTTGGGCACCGTCATCCATCATCAGCTCGAAGCTCTCCAGCGGCGCCGGTGGTTCGAGGGGCAGGACGGGGCTTGGGCTGGTCAACGAAGGCGTACAATCGATCGACACGCGGGACTCCTGGTTCAGCCGAGTTTGAACGGTGCCGCAAGCATAGCAACTACTGTTCGGGCTGGTCCTCGCCCTCATCAGCCACCAGGTCGGCGACCTCCGCCGGAGGCCCAGGCTCGCCCTGGGGCGTGGTGTCGCTCTCACGCAGCACGCTATCGCGCCTGTCGTGATGATCCTTGAAGACCGCTTTGAGTTCGAATACCGCCTCGTCGATGCGCTCCAGGTGGGCCACGGCCAGGTCGCTGACCGCTTCGCCGCCGGGCGTATTGAGGTAGTCGCCCAGGCCGGCGAGAAAGAAGTCGACGGCGCCCAGGTAGTCGTCGATGCTGCGGGCTCGGCGCATGTAGGACTGGTGGACGTTGCGCAGATTGGCCACCAGGATCTTGATCAGGCCCCTGACGAACTTGTCCGAGCGGTCCAATTTGGAGTCCAGCACGGCGCGGGGAAGGACCACGATGCTGGCAGCCTCCGTCGCCTGGGCGCCGGCCATGCGGGGGCTCTGGTCGATCAGGGCCATTTCGCCGAACATCTCGCCCTTGCCCAGATGGGCCAGGCTGACGCGTTCGCCGTCGACCGTTTTGAAGACCTCGACGCTGCCCGATTCGATGAGGAAGGCGGTATTTCCTTCGCTCCCCTCGTCGAAGACGATCTCGCCTTTGCGATAGAGTTTCTTGTTCAGGAATTCGGGGCTGCTCATCTACTGGTATCCTCACGCGGAACGCCGCGGCCACGGATGTGATCGGCCATCTTCTCGGCGATCATTATAGTCGGCGCGTTGATATTGCCGTTGGTTATCTGGGGCATGATCGAGCTGTCGACGACGCGCAAGCCCCCAACGCCGCGGACCCGGCCGGCGGCATCGACAACGGACGCGGGATCGCCGGCCTGGGCGCCCATGCGGCAGGTGCCGCAAGGGTGGTAGGCGGTTTCCACGGCGCCCCGGATGAAGGCGTCGATTTCGTCGTCCGATGTTACCTCGGCGCCCGGCGAAAGCTCGGCACCGCGATAGGGCGCGAAAGCCTCCTGGGCCAGCACCTCGCGGGTCAGCCGAAGGGCCTGGCGCATGGCCAGGATATCGTCCTCGTGGCTGAGGTAGTTGAACAGCAGGCTGGGGTGCTCGTGAGGATCACTTGAACGCAGCCTGAGGCGGCCGCGGCTCTGGGGGCGGTTGGGGCCGACGTGAACCTGGTAGCCCCAGCCCGGGGCGGCGGAGGAGCCGTCGTAGGCAATGGCGCCGGGCAGAAAATGGTATTGCAGATCGGCATAGTCGAGATCGGGACGGGAGCGGATGAAGGCACCGGATTCGAAATGGTTGGTGGCACCGAGACCTTGCTTGAAGAGAAGCCAACGCAAACCGATCGCCAGCTTGCGCCAGGGCGCAAGCTGGCGGTTCAGCGACACCGGCCGGGTGCATTCGACCTGCAGGAAGAATTCCAGGTGGTCCTGCAGGTTTTGGCCCACTCCCGGCAGGTGGTGGCGCACGGGCAAGCCGAATTCGGCCAAATGTTCGCCGTCGCCGATGCCGGCCAGCATCAGCAATTGCGGCGAGGCGAAGGGGCCGGCTGAAAGAATAATTTCGCGCCGCGCCCGGGCACGGTGGCGAACGCCGCCCTTTTCGTATTCGAGGCCCACCGCCCGGCCCTCGTCGAAAAGAATTTCCCGCGTCGTGGCAAAAGTCTCCAGCGCCAGGTTGGGGCGCCCCAGCGCCGGCTTCAGGTAGGCGCCGGCGGCCGAACAGCGCCGGCCCTTGCGCACCGTCATCTGCATCGGGCCGAAGCCTTCCTGCTGGCGGCCGTTGGGATCTTCGGTCGAGCCATAGCCGGCCTGGCGGCCGGCTTCGGCAAAGGCCCGGTAGAGCGGGTTTCGCATGCTGCCGGCGCTGATGCCCAAGGGACCATCGTGCCCCCGGAAGGCCGCGTCGCCTCCGGCGAAGCTTTCGGCCCGGCGGAAATAGGGCAGCACCTCGGCGAAGCTCCAGCCCTCGGCGCCGGCCTGGGCCCAGGCGTCGAAGTCGCCGGCATGGCCGCGCACGTAGACCATGCCGTTGATGGCCGAGGAGCCGCCGATGACCTTGCCCCGGGCCTGCTTGATGCGCCGCCCGTCGAGGCCCGGCTCAGGCTCGCTCAGGTAGCCCCAGTTGAAGCGCGGCAGATTCATGGCCAACGAAAAGGCCGTCGGCATGTGGAGCAAGAGGTTGTTGTCGCGGCCACCCGCCTCCAGCACCAGGACACTGTCGCGGCCGGATTCGCTCAAACGATTGGCCAGCACGCAGCCGGCCGACCCGGCGCCCACGACGAGATAATCGAAGCTGCGTTCGCCAACCATATCCTGCATGTCGATTTCGTCCCCGACCCGATAGCGGCCATCTTGCCCCTCTCGGGTACAGCGGCATAGGTTAGTTCGCGTGTCGGATGATGGCGAATTTCTCGACCGCCTGGCGGCCGCCGTGCGCCGTCATTTCGGCGCCGACGCCCGGGCGCCGGTCTTCGAGCTTGAGGAAGGCGACGATTTGGAGCGGGGCTTCGTCATGCCCTTCATCGCCGGCGAGACCCTGCCGCGGCACATCGTACGCGATCCGGCCCTGGCCGAGGCCCGGTGGGAAATGCGGGCCAGTCGTCATTCATATTGATAAATAACAACTATTCTTCCGAGTTCAGCGCTGAACTCGTTTCTTTTGGCCAACCGAGGGGCCTCAAGACAAAACGGCGCCGCCGCGCTATTCGAGTTCCGTTACCGGTAGCTGGTCCATGCCGTGTTGGGCGGCGTAGGCGGCGATGATGCGGTCGGCTTCGCGTTTGCGTTCGGGGTCGATCTGGCGGGGCGTGTAGTCGGCCAGGATCTCAGCCACGCGCGCCCGGGCCCGGCCGAAGGCGTCCTTGCTGCCTTGGGCCTCGAATTCCCGGCGCTGGCCGCGGTCGATGAGGTCGGAGGGCAGGAAACATTCGTCCTTGAACCACTTCAGTGTATGGGGGGAAGAGAGAAAACCCGTGGTAGTGGCACCGCGTTCGATGATGACATCGAGCGCCAGGGCCTCGTCGCCGGTGTCGATGGGCCGGATCAGGCGCTTGGCCATGCCGCAGATCTCGTTGTCGATGAGCAGTTTCTCGGTGCTGATGACGTTGGCGTACTCCAGCGTGCCCGAGCCGCGGATGAGGTTGATGCGCGCCAGCGCCATGGCATTGAGCGCCGCCCCGGTTTCCTCGCCGGCCTGGTAGTCGACGCATTTGCTGTCGGCACGGCCGGTATTGGTCGACGAAGGCAAGCCGAGCCGCTTGGCGATCTGGCCGATGGCGGCGCCCATGATGATGGCCTCGCTGGCGGCCTGGCAGGCCGTGCCCTTGCGCATGTCCATGATCGAGGGGCCGCCGCCGAAAATCACCGGCGCGCCCGCCCGCACGGTCTGGCTGACCACGATGGTGGCCAGGTTCTCGGCCGTGTGCTGGACCAACGTTCCGGCCAGTGTCACCGGCGACGAGCCGCCGGCCAGCGGGATCGGAATCATCAGGGTGGGAAAGTTCTTCTCGGCCAAAAAGACGGCGTTCTCGGCCACCACGTCGGTCAGGCCCAGCGGCGACGAGGGATTGACGCAGAGGAGCGCGATGGGCCGCTGCGAGAGAGCCTTGTCGCCACCGGCCAGCGCCGCCATGACGCCCCAGATGACGGCGATGTCGTCAGTGCCGAAGGCGCCGCTGAACATGGGTTTCGGGGAATAGAGCAGCGCCAGGTAATAGCGGTAGGCGCTGACGATGGGCTTGGGCACGTCCGAGGGCACGAAAGAGCCGCTTTGCAGATCGATGTGGTCGCAGCGGTCGATGATCTTGGTGTGGTTGACGAGATCTCGCGAGGTGGCTTCGCGCAGGCCCTCGGTGTCCGGATCGTAAACGTAGGGCACCGTCGAGCCGGCCACGAAATTGACCTCGTCGCCGGCCAAGACGATGGGGGCGTCGCGGTCCTGGCGGTAGAGCCTGACCTCCGAGGGGCAGGTCTTGAGACAGCCTTCCAGCAAATCGCGGCCCAGCCGCAGGCGCTCGCCATCGCGTTCGACGCCGGATTGGCCGGTCAGCATGTCGAGCACCCGGTCGCTGCCCACATGGACGCCGACGCGGCCCAGCACCTCGAAGGCGCCGTCGATGATGCGGTCGGTTTCCGCCTCGCTCAGGAACGTCAGTCGCGGTTGCATGCCCTACTCCCGGAAAACGCATTCATTCGTTGATGCCGACCAGAACACGAACCTTGTCCAGTGCGTCGATGGCGTCGGCGCCGTAGGCATCGGCGCCGATCTCGTCGGCCCAGCGCTGGTTGGCCACGGCACCGCCGATCAGCACCCGCACCTGGTGGCGCAAGCCGGCCTGGGCCAACGCCTCGACGACGTCGGCCTGCACCTGCATGGTGGTGGTGAGCAACGCCGACAGCCCGACCACCTGGGCCCCGCTGCGTTTGACCTCGTCGACGAAGCGTTCGGGCGCCACGTCACAGCCCAGGTTGACGACCTCGAAGCCGGCCGCCGAGAGGGTGACAGCCACCAGCTTCTGGCCCAGATCATGCAGATCTCCCTTGACCGTACCGATGACCACGGTGCCGCGTTTTTTCAGTGTGCTGCCGCTGGCCTCGAGCGCCGGGGTCAGCAGCTCGACGGCCTTGGCGAAGAGCTCGCCGCCGATCACCAGTTCGGGAATGAAAACGCTGCCCTCGGCGAAGCGCGCACCCAGTTGCTCGAGACCGGCGGCCAGGGCATCGGCGATCTCCAACGGCGGCACTTCGGCCGCCAGTTCGGCACCGACCCAGGCCAAAACCTCGGCTTCGCGGAGCCCGCAGACCGCCTCGACAACGTCGAAATCGGGATCCTTCGCCATACCACGCCCTCCTGATCAAGAACCCGTAAATTTGGGCGCACGCTTTTCCTTGAAAGCCAACCGTCCCTCGGCGTAATCGGCGCTGTCGAAGCAGGCCGCAACCATGGCCTCGAGCGCCGCCAGGTCGCGATCCTGGGGATCCCTGCAAGCCTCGCCGACGGCGCGTTTGGCGGCCCGGATGGTGAGCGGTGCGTTGGCGGCGATGCTTTCGGCCAGCTCGCGAACCGTGGTTTCCAATTCGGCCGGCGGCACCAGGCGGTTGATGAGCCCGATGCGCAGCGCCTCTTCGGCCGAAAGCCTGCGCGCCGTATACAGGATCTCGCGGGCCAGGGCCGGGCCCACCAGGTCGTTGAGCACCTTGACGCCGGCAAAGCCATAGCCCAGCCCCAGCCGCGCCGCCGGAATGGCGAACTGGGCGCCCTCGGCGGCGATGCGGATGTCGGCCGCCAAGGCCGTGGCCAGGCCGCCGCCCAGGCAGTAGCCCCGGATCATGGCAATCAGCGGTTTTTCGAAATTGGCCAGCGCCGTACGGCCGCCCTCCGAGACCCGGGCGTATTCCTCGGCCGCCTCGGCCGAGGAGCGCTTGTCGTCGAACTCGGAGATGTCGGCCCCCGAGACGAAGGCCTTGTCGCCGGCCCCCGTCATGACCACCAAGCGCACCGCCGGGTCCTGTTGAAAGGCCGGCAGGATCTCACCCATGGCCTGCCACATTTCCAGCGAAAGGGCGTTGTGGCGCTGGGGGTTGTTGAAGGTCATCCAGCCGATGGCGCCTTCCCGGCGGGCGAGCATTTTCTCCGTTGCCAGCTTCATTCAGTACCCACTTTCACATTAGGATGGCACGTCTGACGGCCAGGAAGGACCACCGGCCAGGAGCGCGGCCCGCCGTGATGGTGGTCCATCACAAGGGCCGCGGGACGACGTCCGATGGTCCTTCATGGCCGCCTTTCGGGTCGCTTTTCCGGCGCTGTGGAGGGCGTCAGCAGCGCTTGCCGATGGCCCCGCATCGGCGGCCCGCTGCTTCCTACCCACAGCGCCGGCTAAGCGATCAGACGTACCATCCTAATGTGAAAGTGGGTACTAAATCACCCTTCGAGCGCGCAAGTCGGCCAGGGCGGCGCTGTCGTAGCCCAGGGCGCTGAGGATCTCGTCGTTGTGCTGGCCCGCTGCCGGGGTCGCGAGGCGCGCCTGTTGCGGTCTTTCGGCGCCCTCCAGATGCACCGGCTGGCCGACGATGGCGAGCTTGCCTCGTACCGGGTGCTGCATCTCCCAGGCAATGCCCAGGTGTTGGACCTGGGGATCGTTGAAGGTTTGGTCGATGCTGTTGATGGGCCCGCAGGGCACACCACGGGCGTTGAGTTCCTCGACCCATTCGGCGCTGGAGCGTGTCGCCGTGATGGCGCCGATCTCGGCATTCAGGAGTTGGCGGTTCTTGGACCGAGCGCCGGCCGTGGCAAAGCGTTCGTCCTGGGCCAGCTCAGTGGCGCCGATGTGGTCGAGCAGGCGCTCCCACAAGCGGCCGCCCGGCGCCGCGATGTTGATGGCACCGTCGGCCGTGGGAAAGACGCCCATGGGGATGCCGGTGGGATGGTCGTTGCCGGCCTGGCCGGGCACGTCGTGGTCGATCAGCCAGCGCGCCGCCTGGAAATCGAGCATGCTGATCATGGCCTCCAACAGTGAGGTGTGGACCCATTGCCCTTTTCCCGTGCGGCCGCGTTCGATCATGGCCAGCAAAATGCCCTGGGCCAGGTACATGCCGGCGGCGAGGTCGGCGATGGGGATGCCGACGCGCACCGGTCCCTGGCCCGGGAGACCAGTGATCGACATCAGGCCGCCCATGCCCTGGGCGATCTGGTCGACGCCGGCGCGGCTGCTGTAGGGGCCATCCTGGCCAAAGCCCGAGATGGAGCCGTAGATGAGCCTGGGATTGTGGGCCTGGAGGCTGTCGTAGTCGACGCCGAGCCGGTGCTTGACCTCGGCCCGGAAGTTCTCCACCACGACGTCGGCCTGGGCCACCAGTTCGAGAAAGATGCGGTGGCCGTCGGGGTTCTTGAGGTCCAGCGTCAGGCTGCGCTTGTTGCGATGCAGGTTGAGGAAATCGGGTGCCGCGCGCGAGCCGCCGACGCCGTCGTTGTCGCTGCCGGGATCGGGCGGCACCTCGATCTTGATGACGTCGGCGCCCCAGTCGGCGAGCTGGCGCACCGCCGTGGGCCCGGCCCGGGCGTGGGTCAGGTCGAGCACGCGGATATCGGCAAGCGGCAGGGGGGTATCTGTCATGGGATTCTTGTCTGTTGTTCAGTTTTCGACGGTTCGGGATTCGATGTCCAAGAGGCGCTGGAGATCGATGGTGGCATGTTGGGCTTCCTGCAGCTCGCTCCAATCCTGCGGCGGCCGCGAGGTGATGGCGAATCCGTCAGCCATTTCGGCATAGACGGCGCGCATGGCTTCATAAGCCGCCAGCAGCGGCGTCGACGGATCGACCAGGATACGAAATCCCAGCGCCCCCATGTCGGCCGGCGTCATGTCCATGCCGGCCAGCCAGCCCGGCCGCAAGAACAGCATCAGCGGCCCCTCCAGGCGCTCGCCGACAAAGCGCACGTCGTCGGCCGTTAAAGGGCAGCGGCAACAGCACGTCGGCACCGGCGGCACGGTAGGCCTCGAGGCGGCGCAGCGCATCGTCCATGGAACTGGCGCGCACGCCGTTGGTGCGGGCGATGATCAGGGTATCCGGATGGCGCCGTGCCGCCACCGCCTCGCGCACCTTGTCGACCATCTCTTCGAGCGTCACCATGTGCTCGATGCCGACGTGGTGATGGGCCCGCTTGGGCAGGATCTGGTCCTCGATCTCCAGGGCCGCGAAGCCGGCCGCCTCGGCCAGCGACACGGTGCGGTGCATGTGCATGGGATCGCCCCAGCCGGCGGCCGCGTCGAGGATCAGCGGCAGCTCGCAGGCACTGCGGATCTCCAGCCCGGCCTGGGCCATCTCGGTCAGCGTGAGATTCGCCTCGAGGTGGGTGTTGAGGTAGCCCGAGGCACCGCCGCCGAGGTAGAGCGCGCGAAAGCCCGCCTCGGCGGCCATCCTGGCCATCAGCGGATTGAGCACCAGCGGCGCGCAAACCGGTTCGTCAGCCTCGATCATCTGGCGCAAATTTGACACGTCCGGTGTTCCTTCATGCTGCGGTCGATTCTAATGCGCCACGCCCAGGTCCGGCTCCTGGAGATTGAGCCGCACCATGTTGCCGAGCAACTGGACGATGGCCTGGGAGCTTTCGCCCTCGCAGTTGTCGATACTGAAGGCGGTGGAACAGTTCATGGCCTCCAGGCCGCCGGCGGCCAGGCAATCCCTGAGAAGGCGGCCCTCCATCTCGGGCCCGTGCATGAGGTCGGGATTACCGAGCAGGAAAGCCAGCGCCGCCTCGACGCCGTAGGCGCCCCAGTTCGAGATCATGGCCGGAATCAGCACGTCGGTCTTGACCGCACAGACGTTGCCGCCCGGGCTGCCCTCGGTCTGGCTCTCGCGGCCGAAAGGCATGATCTCCTTGGCCTCATCGTGGATGCGGCCGAAGCCGACCTCGTTGCCATAGTCGCCGATGCCGACGCTGAAGACGCCGCGTGCCGCCGCCTCGTCGACGACCGGGCTAAGGTCGAGAAGCTCAAGCTCGGGCCCCAGGACCCAGCCCGTGGCCGAATGCACGATGCCGTGCTCGCTGGGCCCCACGCGCTCGATCGAGATCACCGCCTTGGGCTGGAATTCGTCGCAGATCGCGGCGGCCCAGGCCGCCACCTCTGAGGCCTGCGTGGGCGCCACGGCCAGCGCCGCACCCAAGCGCTGGCGGGCCTCGTCGGGGCTGCGCACCATGATATGGGCGGCCTCGCTGCTGGCCACGATGGGGTCTCTGTGGTTGGCCTCGCAGACGTAGACGGGAACTGCCCCCAGCCCCTTGTGGAGCGCCCGGGCCAGAGCCGCGGCGCCGGGCGGGCCGTCGTTCTCGCCCTTGGGCAACCAGGGCGGGCAACCGGCACCGGTCATGATGAAAACCACATCGCCCTTGCCCACCGCCGCCACCAACCCCTCGGCGGCCCGCAGGCAGAGCGGCCGGCCGCCGCCCTCGCGTCGCGCCGCCTCGTAGAGCGGCAGAAGCGTGTCATAGGGCACGGCCCGGTTCTTGAACTCGATGGAGATCAGGCGGTCGATATTGTTGCCGATGGTCTCGGGCATGGCTGTTCCTCCAGCGCCTACTCTCCGCGGAACTGGGGTTTGCGCTTTTCCGTCATGGCGGCAACGCCCTCGGCGAAGTCGGCGGAATCGATGAGCATGCTTTGGACGTAGACGTTGTGTTCCCACTCCGCCGCCAGGGTCGATTCGAGGCCGCGCCGGATGCCCTCCTTCATGGCCCGGAGCGCCAGCGGCGGCCCGGCGGCGAGCTTGGCGGCGAGCTTGCCGGCGGCCTCCATCAGCGCGTCCGCCGCCACCACCTCGCGCACCAGGCCGATCTCCTGGGCCTCGGCCGCCGCCACCCGGCTCCCCAGCATCAGCATCTCGTTGGCCTTGGCCAGGCCCACCAGGCGGGGCAGCAGGTACATGCCGCCGAGCGGCGAGAGCAGGCCGAGATCGATCCAGGATTCGCGAAAGACGGCGTCTTCCGAGGCAATGCGGAAATCGCAGGCCAGGGCAATCTCGCAGCCCGCCCCGGCGGCCGGGCCATTGACGGCGGCCACGGTCGGCTTGGGACAGAGCTTGACGGCGCGCACGCCGGCGCCAAAGAAGCTGTAGACGGTGTTCTTCACCTCGAAGGGCCGGGCTTCGGTGAGCTCGACCAGGAAATCGTAATCGCCGCCGGCGGAGAAACCCTTGCCGGCGCCGGTAATCACCACCACCCGCACGGCATCGTCGCCGCCCAAGTCCTCGAAGGCCTCGATAATTTCCTCCATCATCGGCGGGATCAGGGCGTTGAGCACGTCGGGCCGGTCGAAGGTGAGCCAGCCGATGCCGTCTTTCTTTTCGACACGGATGTACTTGTAGGTCATGGAACCTCGCTGCTTTTGGAAATGTCCGTCTGGAGACCTCGGGGACCATCATGCACAATCTGGGCGGCGGGCACGAGTCGGCGGGCCGGTGGCGCGGCCAAGCAGATCATTAGCCCGCATTTGCCGCCTGTTCCGATCCGCCACTGGGTTTGGTCACCATCCTGCGTCGCTTCACGGCTTTTAGTTCACCAACATTCTTGGCGACATGGATTTTGCGAAGCGTTTTCGCAATCTTAGACTGGCATCAGAAAACAACACGGAAAAAACGTTATGATCATCGGAATAGGGCTCCGAATCACCAAGAAGAAATGGATTGATCTTCCGGACCTCTGTGACTGAAATATTAACCATACTGGCCACCCGGGCATGCACATCAGTTGATTCCATTTGGTATTTTTCGGGTCTTTCACCAGCAGTTCCAACGATGAAAATATTGCCCCCCTGAATACCGGAAAGAAATATGTTGGGAAAAGCATAGGCCACGGTTGCCATCAGTCGAAAATTTGGCTCTTTGTTAAATTCATCAAAACCAGTATTCATTATCACAGGCCCTTTGTCTTTCAAGCAATTTCGCAAATCCAGAAAAAACCCCTTTGTCATTAGATAGTCCGAGACATTATCCCCCCAAAACAAATCGACTATTATGACATCGAATTTGTTGTTACATCTACGAACGAATGTTCGTGCATCTTCAAGGTAGATATTCACTCGATTGCGGTCAAATCCAAAATTTTCAGTTGCGGCCCGCAGCGCTGTTGGATTTATTTCCATAACCGACACCTCAAGACCGTGTTGACTCAGGTGCCGCGGGACAATACCCGCACCAAGTCCCAATACCAAGGCATCACGCGCCTTCGGTGCGTAGATATGAGCAAAGGACTCGAGAACGTAGGTGTACATGGTTGCTGATTGATAATTCAGAGTCGTTTGATTTTGAATTAATCCATCTTGAACAAGGTATCTTTCGGTGGTGTCCGGCGCCTTTCTGGATTGCACATCCGCCACCTTGATATTACCGAACACCGATGTGTACTCGGCGCGAATTTTGAATTCGAGATCTGCGGAGGATGATGAGTCTATTAGTTCCAAATAGAGATTTCTTCCCATGAAAAACAACCCGACAAATACCGTCATGGCTAGACCGCCAATCAGAAGACGCCGCTTATCTATCCGAGGGAGTGAATTTGAAAGTAACACCAAAATCATGGCCGCACCGCACATTATCAAACCCAACAACAGAACTGCCCGGTGATTCGTCATATTAGGAATGAAAACAAAGGCCGTCACAATGACACCCAGCACCGAACCCAAGGTGCTGATGAAGAAAACTCTTCCGGCGCCCGCATCCCCGGTCCTGTCTTCGCGACGTTGCAAGCATATCAGCAGAGGATTCATCGCCGACAATGCGACCAACGGCAGCGCCAGGAGCAAGGTGGCGCCGAGGAAGCTTCCGACAATCAAGTTTCCCTCGGCCAGAATCTTGAATGTAATCGGATAGATCGCGGCGGCGACGACGATCGAGGCCGTCGAGAGCAATGGCGCCGCCAGGAAGCGGGTCTCGAGGGTTTGCTCGCCATGGCGCTGGGATAGACGTCCGCCGAAATGATAGCCGACTGCCAGGAACAACAACGTTGTCGAGAGAATGCCCGACCAGATATACAGGCTGACCCCGAAATAGGGGGTCATGATGCGTGACGCCAGCACCTCCAGCGAGAGCGTCACCGCACCGGTCAGGAACACCAGGGCCTCGTTGCGATTTATCGTCAAATCAGGAATTCCCTTGCCAGGTCGTTCACTTGTCAGGAAATCTCGGCCGCCGTCACGATGCGCACACCGGCCTCGGTCATGGCCTGGTGCGCCGCCGCCCTCGAGCCCTCGAGGTCGATGTAGCGGGTGGCGTCGTCGATGACGAAGGTCTCGAAGCCGGCCGCCACCGCATCCAGGGCCGAATAAAGGACGCAATAATCGCCGGCCAGGCCGCCGATGAAGAGGCGCTTGAAACCGCGTTCGCGCAGGTAGCCCTCGAGGCCTGTCCGGGTCGTACGGTCGTTCTCGGCGAAGGCCGAATAAGAATCGATTTCAGGGTGAAAGCCCTTGCGCACCACCAGCTCGAAATGATCTGTCTCGAGCTCAGCATGAAACTCAGCGCCCACCGTGCCCTGGACGCAGTGGTCGGGCCACAGCGTTTGCGGGCCATAAGGGAATTCCATGCTGCTGTAGGGCTCTGCTCCATGGACCGAGGCGAAGGAGCGATGGCCGGCCGGGTGCCAGTCCTGGGCCGCCACGGCGCTGGAGAAGCGTTCGGCCAGGCGGTTGAACACGGCCACCACGGCCGAACCCTCGGGCACCGCCAGGTTGCCCTGTTCGCAAAAATCGTTCTGCACGTCGACGACCAGAAGAACGTCGCCCTGGGTCGGCTTGATGATCTCGCTCATGGCACCCGGTCCTTCCCCATCATATGTTGCGACCGGTGCCCTGCCAGTATGGATCGCGCAGCCGGCGTTTGAAGATCTTGCCCGAGTCCTCGCGAGGAAGGTCGCCCTGAAATTCGATGACCCGCGGGATCTTGAAGGCTGCCACGTGCTCGCCGAGGTGCTGGCGCACCGCCTCGGCGCTGAGTTCGGCGCCGGCCTCGGGCTCGATGTAGGCGCACAGCTCCTCGCCGAATTCCTCATGGGGAATGCCGAAGACGGCACAGTCATGGACACCCGCCAGCGAGCCCAGAGCCGCCTCGATCTCGGCCGGGTAGATGTTGACGCCGCCCGAGATCACCATGTCGTTCTTGCGATCGCAGAGGAACAGATAGCGGTCCTCGTCCAGGTAGCCCATGTCGCCCACGGTGACCAGGTCGTCCCAGCCGATCTCGCGGCGTTTGTCGTCCTTGCCGTGGTAGGTGAAGTCGGGGTAGGCGTGGATGTTGAGATAGATCTCGCCGACCTCTCCGACCGGCAACTCCTTGCCGTCGTCGCCGCGGATGCGCACCTGGCCGCCGCGCACCGGGGTGCCCACGGTGCCGGGCTTGGCCAGGGCCTGGTGGCTGTCGTTGAAGATGACGATGCCGGTTTCGGTGGCGCCGTAGTATTCGCCGATCACCGGCCCCCACCAGTCGATCATGCGCCGCTTGACCTCGGGCGGACAGGGCGCGGCGCCGTGGACCACGAATTCCAGCGAGGAGACGTCGTAGCGCGACCGAACCTCGGCCGGCAGCTTTAGGAGCCGCATGAACATGGTCGGCACCATGTGCATGTGGCTGAGGCGGTGGATATCGATCAGACGCAGCAGTTCCTCGGCGTCGAAGCGCGGCTGCAGCACCACCAGGCCCGGCTGCTGCACCGCCCTGAGGCCGTAGGAGTTGGGCGCCGAGTGGTACATGGGCCCGGTGATGGCCGCGCGGATTTCCTGGCCGGGAAGGAATCCGAAGCCATGGGCCACGGTCTCGGTGATGCGGGCGGCGTTTTCCGGGGTGGCGGGCCGGCGCCGCACGCCCTTGGGCCGGCCGGTGGTGCCCGAGGTATAGATGATGTTGGCTCGCAGGCGCTGGAGCGGCCCGCTCCAGGGTTCGTGGCCGCTGCTCCAAGCGTTCCAGTCGAGCGTGCCCGGCGGTAGCACGCAGGCCTCAGCCGCCAAGCCGTATGCGGCTGTGACCTCGGGCGGTGTCGGCATCAGTAGCGCCGTCACCCCTGCCGGCAGGTCGCCGGCGAGGACGGGATAGAGGTCGGCGTGCATCACGATGACCCGGGCGCCGCAGTCCTCGAGCATGTAGAGCGCCTCCTCGGTCACCGAATGCCAGTTGATGGGCACGGCATAGGCGCCCAGGAGCGCGGCCGCGGCGGCGACCTCGAAAAGGGCGAAATCGTTGCGCAACATCATGGCGATGGTGTCGTTCTCGCCGATACCCAGATCACTGAACGCCGTTGCCGCGCTGGCCGCACGCTGGGCCAGTTCGTCCTGGGTCAATTGGCGTTCGCCGCTGATGATCAATCCCGCCATGGCCGAATTCTGCCGTGCTTTGGCGCATTTTCCCAGCGCTGCTTGACCCGGACGCCCCGGCGCAATAGGTCTCGGGGTCGCAACCTGGTAGACCGAGAGAATATCATGGCCGACAAGAGCTTTCTCGAGTGGCCCTTTTTCGCCCACCACCACCGCGATCTGGCCCAGCGCATCGAGGCCTTTGCGGCCAGCGAGCTGGCGCCGCTGCTGGAGCTCGCCGACGACAGCGAGGCCACCCTCGATGCCACCTGCCGCGAGCTGGTGGCAACGCTCGGCCGGGCCGGCTTCCTGGCGCCCTGCGTGGTGGCCGACGAGGGCGGGCGTTTCGACGTGCGCAGCCTGTGTCTCAGCCGCGAGATTTTGGCCCGTCTGGGCGGCCTCGCGGATTTCTCCTTTGCCATGCAGGGCCTCGGTTCAGCACCGATCTCGTTATTCGGCACGGCGGAGCAGAAGGCGCACTACCTGCCGCCGGTGGCAGGCGGCGAACACGTCGCCGCCTTCGCGCTCTCGGAGCAGAACGCGGGCTCCGACGTGGCTGCCATGGCCACCACGGCTGAGGCCGACGGCGCCGACTACGTGCTCAATGGCTCGAAGACCTGGATTTCCAACGGCGGCATCGCCGACACCTACGTGGTCTTCGCGCGTTCGGGCGAGGCCGGCGGCGCACGCGGGCTTTCGGCCTTCATCGTCGAGGCCGGAACGCCGGGCTTCGAGATCGCCGGGCGCATCCCGCTGATGGCGCCCCATCCCATCGCCACCTTGGCCTTCACGGACTGCCGGGTGCCGGCCGCCAACCGCCTGGGGGGGCCGGGCGAGGGCTTCAAGATCGCCATGGCGACGCTCGACGTCTTCCGCACCACGGTGGGCGCAGCGGCGCTGGGCTTTGCCCGGCGTGCCTTCGACGAGGCCCTGGGGCGCACGCGTGAACGCGAGATGTTCGGCCAGCAGCTGGTCGATTTCCAGCTCACCCAGGCCGCCATCGGCGACATGGCGGTGGGCATAGATACCTCGGCGCTGGCCGTCTATCGCGCCGCCTGGACCCGGGACACGACGGGGCGGCGCATCAGCCGCGAGGCCTCGGTGGCCAAGTTCCACGCCACCGAGACGGCGCAACACGTGATCGACACGGCGCTGCAACTCCACGGCGGCCTGGGCGTGGTCAAGGGCCAGGCCGTCGAGGCGCTCTATCGCGACATCCGGGCGCTGCGCATCTACGAAGGTGCCTCGGAGGTGCAGAAACTGATCATCGCCGGGGCGATTTTGAAGGGCGACGGGCAGTAGGGACAAAGAGAAGCTGCCCGGCTCCCATTTTGACGTTCGGCGTCTTTAACATTTGTAGGCTGCACGGAGCGCATCTGAAATACCCGTGTATACGTCTGATTGCCACGCCTTTTGGTTCTCGTCCGCCCAATTCAGAAACAATTGCGCAAGCTGACTTGTGGTAATTTCTTCATGATTACAGGCGCCAAGAAACAACCTGCTGCCTTTCAACAAATTGTCAACATCCAAAGCTATCTTTGGTTCGAGATTGGCCGCAAAAACCTTCTCCATCACGGCAGCGTTTACACTATTGAGAAAATCAGCATTGAACCTCATTATTTCGTACATCCCCCTAAGCAACCCAAGGCACTCGCCCATCGCGAACATCAACTTCGGAGTGGTCGCCTGAGAGGGAGTTTTCACCAAGCGACAACCTTCAAGGGCTTGTTGCACGGTTGCGGCCTGGCTGTCGGCTACAGCCGGCACCAACAGAAGAAAGACCGACAGAAAGGCTACCCTCATCGACCTACCCTTTCCATATTTCCGCAAATCCTGTCACACCCTATCCCCGACGAAAGTTGGGCGCGCGATGGTACGCGATCTTTGGCAGCCGGGCGAATCCGTGAGGCTGCGTGACATCCGCTCGGAGAATGGCAGAGCCCGTGGCTGCCTCTTGCTTCTCTCAATGGCTTGACCCCGAACGCAACCTGCTGTCTCATCACTGGATTGGGGAACGCTCCCCCATCTTCACCTTCGCTCCGGCCCTCCTGAACTTTGGATAGCCGCTCCCTGCACGGTTTCGCGATTATCAGCCAGCTCGACAAACGCTATCTCACCGTGTTGGGCGCCTGCCTCACCCAGTTCACGGTCGTGGGACTGCTTTTCTCCTACGCTTTGTTCTTCAAAGCCTTCGAAGTGGAATACGGCTGGTCGCGTACGCTGCTGTCGAGCGGCACTTCCTTCGCCTTTATCGTGATGGGCGTTTTGGGCTTCTTCGCTGGCCAGCTGAACGATCGCTACGGCCCCCGAACGGTTCTTGCCGTGGCCGGGACTTTGTGCGGCATGGGGTATGTGCTTTTGTCCCAAGTGACCGAGCCTTGGCAGCTATTTGCTATTTTCGGCCTGTTTATCGGCGTCGGCTTGGCCACCCATGATGTGGTAACGCTCTCGACGATCGCGCGACAGTTTCGCCAACGCCGCGGCATCGTGACCGGTGTGGTGAAGGTGGGGACCGCGGCTGGCCAGATTGCCGTTCCGCCCGGCGCTGCGATTCTCATTGCGATTTATGATTGGCGGCTGGCCTTGACGATTCTGGGAATCGCCGGCGTCGTATTGTTGGTATTTGCCGCCCTGATGGTGCAGAACCCATTGGCCAGCGGCGAGTCGGACGACCGCACCGACGCAGACGGTTCGGGAATTCAGGAGGCGCGCCGCAGCCGCACTTTCTGGATGTTCTGTGCCATACAATTTTCCTTCTTTACGACCCTGACGACCATCCCGCTGCACATTGTGGTGCACGGCATGGATCTCGGCATGACCCCCGCCTTAGCCGCCATGCTGCTCTCGGTAATGGGCGCGGCCAGCGTGGCGGGGCGCTTGTCGGTGGGGGCGCTTGTCGATCGACTTGGCGGCAGGCGTGCGCTTCTGCTTTGTCTTGTGCCGCTCATTGCCAGCCTGCTCGCGTTCCTTTCCACCTCGACGCCATGGCTCTTGTTTGTCGCTGTCGGTGTCTATGGCATTGCCCATGGTGGCCTCTTCACCGTCATGTCGCCCACCGTCGCCGAGTATTTCGGATTGAAGGCGCATGGCGCGATCTTCGGGATCGTGGTGTTTTTCGGCACCATCGGAGGCGCCTCCGGACCGATCCTGGCGGGACGTATTTTCGATCTGACGGATAGCTATACCCTGGCCTTTGCCAGCCTCGCGGCACTGGCAACATTGGGGCTCGTGCTTGCTCTGAGGCTACCCTTATCAAGTCCGGGCCTACATCGCTAAGGATGCCAGGTTTGATAGGAATCACTCGGCCAGCGCCGCCCGCAAACGTTCGGCCTCGGCCGCCAGTTCCTCCTGGGGCGGATGCTTGGCCGGCCAGGTGAGCTCGACGCCATCGTTATCATGGCGGGGCAGAACGTGCAGGTGAAAATGCCCGACGGTCTGGAAGCCGGCCGGGCGGTTGGCCTGGAGGATGGTCTGACCGGCCGGGGCGTAGGTCCGCTCGAGGACCCGGGCGATGCGGTTGGCGATGCGGAAGGCTTGGGCCGCGGTGTCCTCGTCGAGGTCCATCATGGTTTCGGCGTGGTGGCGCGCCAGCACCAGGGTGTGACCCGGGTTGACGTGGCCCAGATCCATGATGGCCATCACCCGGTCGTCCTGGTAGACCACATGGGCCGGTAGCTCGCCGGCGGCGATGCGGCAGAAGACACAATCGGGGTTGTCGTTCACGGAGTCTTCCGTGCCAGTGCCAGGCCCAGCGCCGCGGCGATGAGGAAGGTGCCGCTGAGACGCCGGCGCAGGCGGGCCTTTCGGGCATCGGCGAGAGCGCCGCTGAAGCGCCCGGCCAAGAGACCGTAGGCGCCGTCGATCAGCGTGGCGATGACCAGGAACGTCACCGACAGCACCATGAGCTGCGACCCGGGCGCCAGGCCGGGGTCGATAAACTGGGGCAGGAAGGCAACATAAAAAAGCAGCGTCTTGGGATTGGTGGCGGAAACCACGAAACCCTGCCAGAAAATCCGCTGTCGGCCCGGCGGCGGTGCGGCGGGGTCCGGCGGACGCCGCCACTGCTGCAGCCCGAGATAGAGCAGGTACGCCACGCCGGCCCAGCGCAACCAGGCGAAGCCCTCGGCCAGCAGGGAGATCAGCGAGCTCATGCCCAGCGCCGCCACGGCCAGCAGCAGCGCCGTGGCGGCGCTGGTGCCGGCCACGGTCAAGAGCCCGGCCCGGGCTCCGGCGGCCAGGCTGTTGGCCACGATCAGCGTCACATTAGGCCCCGGCAACACGATCAGAACGATGGTCGCCAGCACGAAGGCAAGATAAAGTTCATTATCGACCATTACTATCGAACTCCAGAGGTTCGCGGGCGCGGCACAATTTAGCCACATCCGCGGCCAGGGGCCAAGGCAGAGGAAGGTGGCTCGGGCATGGCACTGATCAATTATCTGACCAGGATCCAATTCGACTTCGGCGCGCTGGGCATGCTGGCCGAGGAACTCAAGGAACTCGGCGTCACGCGGCCGCTGGTGGTCACCGACGAAGGCGTGGTAGCGGCCGGCGTGCTCGACAAGGTGCGCGAGCGGCTGCCCACGGCGATCTGGTCGGCGGTCTTCGACCAGAGTCCGGCCAACCCTACCGAGGCCGCCGTCAAGCAGGCGCTGGAGGTCTACCAGAACCAGGAATGCGACGGCATCGTGGCGGTCGGCGGCGGCTCGCCCATCGACCTGGCCAAGGGCGTGGCGTTGCTCGCCACCCACCCCGAGCCCTTGGGCCAATATGCCTTCATCCTCGGCGGCGCGCCCAAAATCACCGTGCCCAGCGCGCCGCTGGCCGCCGTGCCGACCACCGCCGGCACCGGCAGCGAGGTCGGCCGGGCGGCGCTCTTGACGCTGGACGACGGCCGCAAGCTCGCCTTCATCGGCTCCCACGTCATTCCCAATGTGGCGGTCTGCGACCCCGAACTGACCATGGGCCTGCCGCCCTACCTGACCGCCGCCACCGGCATGGACGCGCTGACGCATTGCATCGAGGTCTATCTTTCGCCCCGGGTCAATCCGCCGGCCGACGCCATCGCGCTAGACGGTGCCGGCCGCGCCATGGCCCACATCGAGCGCGCCACCAATGAGGGCGACGACCGCGATGCGCGCTGGCAGATGATGATGGCCTCGCTGCAGGGCGGCATGGGGTTCCAGAAGGGCCTGGGCGCGGTGCATGCCATGTCGCACCCGCTGGGCGGGCTGGCCCAGCCGGTGCTGCACCACGGCACTCTCAACGCCCTCATCCTGCCGGCCGTCTTGCGTTTCAACGCCGATTATTGCGACGACAAGTACCAGCGCCTGGCCGCCGTCATGGGGCTTTCGTCCGAGGCCGATCTGGCCGCCACCATCGAGGACCTCAACAGCCGCCTCGGCCTGCCCGCGAGCTTGCGCGAAGTGGGCGTCGGCGACGACGTCATCCCGCGCATGATCGAAGGTGCCGTGGCCGACCACAGCGGCGCCAGCAACCCCCGCCCGGCCTCGGCCGAGGACTACCAGGCCCTGTTCGCCGCCGCCATGGGATAAGGGGGAATCAGTGAAGCGCTCGGTCACGGGCACCATCGTCAAATTGCTGATCGCCAGCCTGCTGGTGGGATTGGCGTTGTCGATCGTCGATGTCTCGCCCGAGGAGATTCTGCGCGGTTTGGGTGGCTGGGTGCAGCGCATCTTTTCCGTCTTCGTGCGCACGGTGCAGTGGGCCGTGCCCTACGCGCTGTTGGGTGCCGTCATCGTGGTGCCGCTGTGGGCCGTCAACAAGCTCTGGCGCCTGCTGCGCGGCCGCACGGCAAAATCATGAGGTAGGGGACGGTCCATCATGCGCCGCTTTCTCGTCCTGGCCATCGTCGTCGTCGCCGGCGCCACCGCGGCCTACCACTATTGGCGCACGCAAACGGGCGAGGAAGCACCGCAATACCGCCTGGCCCGGGTGGAAAAGGGCGCCATCGAAATGACGGTGTCGGCCACCGGTCAGGTCAACCCGGTGACCACGGTGCAGGTGGGCTCGCAGGTCTCGGGCCAGATCGCCGAGCTTTTGGCCGACTTCAACACCGAGGTGACGGCCGGCCAGGTCATCGCCCGCATCGATCCCCAGAGCTTCGAGGCGCGCCTGGCGGCGGCCCGCGCCGACCTGGCCTTTGCCGGCGCCAACCTGGCCGTGCAGCAGGCGGCGCTGGCCGAACACCGGGCCGATATCGCCGGCGCCCAGGCGGCGTTGAAGGACGCCGCCGCCGAGCACGCCCGCCAAGGCATCCTCTTGGGCCGGCGCGTGGTATCGCAAAGCGCTGTCGACCGGGCCCTGGCGACCCGCGACCAGGCCCGGGCCCGCAAGTTGAGCGCCGAGGCCAAGCTGGCCAAGCAACAGGCCCAGATCGGCTCGGCCCGGGCCCAGGTGCAGTCGCGCCGGGCGGCGCTCAACGAACGCCGGCTCGACCTCGAACGCACCGTCATCCGCTCGCCGGTGGCCGGCGTGGTGATCGGCCGCAACGTCGAGCTGGGCCAGACCGTGGCCGCCAGCCTGCAAGCGCCGGTGCTGTTTACCATCGCCGAGGACCTAAAGCGCATGCAGGTCGAGGTCAGCGTCGACGAAGCCGACATCGGCCGCCTGCGGGAGCGCCAGCGTGTGCGCTTCACGGTCGACGCCTATGCCCGGCGCAACTTCACTGGCCAGGTGCGGCAGATCCGCAAGGCACCCAACGTGGTTTCCAACGTCGTCACCTACACCGTCATCGTCGGCGCCGAAAATCCCGACCTGGCGCTGCTGCCCGGCATGACGGCCAACGTCGAGGTCATCGTCGGTGCGCGCAAGGACGTGCTCAAGGTGCCCAGCGCCGCCTTGCGATTCCGGCCCAAAGCTGGCGCGGCGGCGAGCCAGGCTTCAAGTGGCGGTGGCGGCGGCGGCCGCGAAGCGGCACGGGCGCGGGGCCGGGCGCTGTTTCAGCGACTGAACAAAACCCTTGGCCTCAACGAGGAGCAGCAGTCTGTTATCGGCGCCATCTTCCGCAAGACCGGCCAGGCCATCGGCGCCCTGCGCCAGGCCGGCGGCCAGCCCGAAACGATGCGCCAGGCGGTGCGCGGCCTCAGGGCCCAGGCCTCGCGCCGCATCGCGGCGCTGCTCGACGACGAACAAAAGCGCCGCTACGCCGAGATGCTGGCCGAGGCTGCCGTGACCACCAGCCGCGGCCAAGTCTGGCGGCTTGGCCCCAACGGCCAGCCGCTAGCCATCCCGGTCGTCAGCGGCATCTCCGACAGCAGCATGACCGAAATCGTTCGGGGCGAACTAAAAGCCGGCCAGCCGGTCATCGTCGGCCGCGCCTTCGGCAGCGGGCGCTAGCGCGTGCCCGCCTTCATCGAAACCGAAGGCCTGGGCAGGGACTACCGCGTCGGCCCCAGCCAGGTGCGGGCGCTCCGCGACTTCACGGTGAGCATCGACCAGGGGGAATTCCTGGCCATCATGGGCCCCTCGGGCTCGGGCAAGTCGACCTGTATGCATCTGCTGGGCTGCCTCGATACACCCACGGCGGGGCGCTACCTGCTGGCCGGCCAGGACGTCTCGCGGCTGGACCGCGACAGCCTGGCCAAGACGCGCAACCGCCAGATCGGCTTCGTCTTCCAGTCCTTCAATCTGCTGCCCCGGGCGACGGCCCTGCAAAACGTCGAGCTGCCGTTGCTCTATGGCGCCACACCGCGCCAGCAGCGCCGGACCCGGGCCGCCGAGGCGCTCGAGGCGGTGGGCCTGGCGGATCGCGCCGAGCATTTGCCGAGCCAGCTTTCGGGCGGCCAGATGCAGCGCGTGGCCATCGCCCGGGCCATCGTCAACCGGCCGCTTTTGCTGCTCGCCGACGAGCCCACGGGCGCCCTGGACAGCCGTACCGGGATCGAGATCCTGACGCTATTCCAGCGCCTCAACGGCGACGGCATCAACGTCATCGTGGTTACCCACGAGGCCGATGTGGCGGGCTTTGCCCGGCGTGTGCTGCGCTTTCACGATGGCCGCCTGGAGGCCGACGAGGCGACGCCCACAGGGCGCCACGAGGGCGCCACGAGAGCGCCATGAGAGCCTCATGAAGAGCGTCGATGCGCTGCTGACGGCGCTCGATTCGTTGCGCACCAACATCCTGCGCACGGCGCTGACGACGCTCGGCATCATCATCGGCGTGGCGGCGGTGATCGCCATGGTGGCGGTCGGCGCCGGGGCCGAGCGGCGCGTCCAGGCCCTGATCCAGAGCCTGGGTTCGAACGTTCTCATCGTGCTCAACGGCACCTCCGTCTCGGGTGGCGCCCGCGGCGGCTCGGGCAGCGTGGTCTCGCTGACCACGGCCGACGCCCGGGCCTTGGAGTTGGAAATCCCGGCGGTACGCATCGCCGCCCCCATGGTGCGCGGCACGGGCCAGATCATCTTCGGCAACGCCAACTGGTTCACCACCATCTACGGCGCGCCGCAAAGCTACCTCGAGGCCCGCGACTGGGTTGTCGCCCGTGGCCGCGGCTTCACGGCGGCCGACGAGCGCGGCGCCCGCAAGGTGGCGCTGGTGGGCCAGTCGGTGGTGAACGAGCTGTTTGCCGGCTCAGATCCCATCGGCGCCGGCATCCGCATCAAGCGCGTGCCCTTCACGGTGGTCGGCGTCACCGCCGTCAAGGGCCAGACGCCCTTTGGCCGCGACCAGGACGACGTCGTCTTCATTCCCCTGGCGACGGCCAAGAAGCGGGTGCTGGGGGGGCGCAAGGTGCGGGCCGACTTCGTCGGCGCCATCACCGTCAAGGCGCGCACGGCCGAGCTTGTCGCCGAGGCCGAGGCCCGTGTCAGCGAGACGCTCAGGCGGCGCCACCGCATCCGGCCCGGCCAGCCCGACGACTTCGTGGTGCGCAACATCGCCCAGATCCTCGAGGCCCGGGCCGAATCGCAGCGCACCATGGCCTTTCTGCTGGCCGCCGTGGCCGGGGTCTCGCTGATCGTCGGGGGCATCGGAATCATGAACATCATGCTGGTCTCGGTGACCGAACGGACGCGCGAGATCGGCCTGCGCATGGCGCTCGGCGCGCGGGGCCACGACATCATGGTGCAGTTCGTCATCGAGGCCGTGGCGCTCTCCTTGATCGGCGGCCTGATCGGCAGCCTGCTAGGTGTCGGCGGCTCGCTATTGGTGGCCCGGCTGGCCGATTGGCCGATGATCGTCTCGCCCGGCGCTATCGTGCTGGCCATGGGATTTTCCGCCTTCGTCGGCATCTTTTTCGGCTACTACCCGGCGCGCAAGGCCTCACGCCTCGACCCCATCGAGGCGCTGCGCCATGAATGAGCCGCGCCCGGCCCTCGACACGGTCAAACTGAAAGCGCTCTACCAGCGCGCCGCCTGGCGCTACGATCGGCAGCACCGCCTGCTCACGCTGGCCAGCGATCAGCGCGGCCGTGAGCTGGTGGTGCGCCACACGGTGCGGCCGGGCGACCGGGTGCTGGATGCCGGCTGCGGCACAGGCGCTACGGCCCGTCTGGCAGCCCAAGCGGCCGGCCCCACGGGCTTCGTCGCCGGCCTCGACCTCACGCCCGACATGCTGGAGCTGGCGCGGCGAAAGACCGTCGCCGGCGGCGCCACGCCGGTCTTGGCGATCGGCGATATGACGGCTTTGCCTTTCGTCGGCGAAAGCTTTGATTGCGTGCTTTCGAGCTATAGCGTTTGCCCGCTCTCCGACCCCGAAAGGGGTGCGCTGGAGCTCTATCGCGTGGTGCGCCCGGGCGGCCGCCTCGGCATCGCCCATTCGGCCGAGCCGCAAAATCCCTTGCTGCGAAGACTGGCGGGCAGCCTGGAGAGATTGCTGTGGCGGCTGCCCCAACTCTCTCTCGGCTGCCGCCCGGTCGACGTGCTGCCGGCGCTGCACCGGGCCGGTGCCCGGACCGACCTCGACCGCTTGATCGGCCTGCCGCTGTGGCCGTTTCGTGTCATCGTAGCGGTCAAACCGGAAGCTTCTGCCGGGTGATCCCCGGGAAACACAAACCGGGCTAACGATAACATAAGTTAACATACTGAAAACAAACGATAAAACCACAAAAGTGGGGTCAGACACCAGTTTCTGGGTGGCATGGTGTTTGCTTGCCTTTTTGGGCAGGCAAGCGAGCCTGGAGGAAGATCATGGTGACCAATCTGGAATATCAGTCGCAAATGGCCCGCACCCTCGTCGCTTCGCTGGGCCTCGAGGAGGCCGGCGCCATGGCCCATGAATACCGGTGGGAAGGCGTGGAGCGCTACATCGACTGGCGCCGCCAGCACCAGCCCGAAGAGGGCGCGGCCAACGCCAACAACGGCTCGAACTAGTCCTCGCCGACGGCGGCGGACCCGGTTGCCAGCTCCCTGGCACTCTGCTTAGTGCTGGCAAGATCTCCCGGAAAATGGAATGCTGAAAGCAATCCGGCTCAAGAGCCGGATATCCATCGTTGCCAACCCGCGGGAGGCAGCTATGGCAAGAATCCGAATCCGGCGAACGCATGAATTCGAGGGCGGCGAGGTCAAAGTCGCCGACGGCGTTCTTTATGTTGACGGCGACAGGGTCATGGACTTTCCGGACCCTGAATTGCGCCTGGAGACCGAAGGTCAGGTTACAATTTCGTCGGACATCCCGGTCACCACAACTACGCCCCCGGGCAGCGGCGACTCGGGAAGCTTTTCCAGTGCCGCCGCCTCTTCGACGGTCTCAGGCAAGGGCGGCTCGGTCCACGTCGCGACCGGCGATCCCGAACTGGCCGAAAAGGTCGCCAAGGACGTTCAGGACAAGGTCGGCGACATCGGCGAAAAGGTGGCTGAGAGGGTCAAGGAGTCCATGGAGCGGGCATTCCCGCTCGGGTTCCCGTTCCACGACCGGGAGTAGAGATGTCGTTTTTTTTTGGGACCGTCATGGGGGCTGGCAGATCACCTTCCCCGCAGCCCCACTGCGCCCTTGAATCCATTTGGAAAGCCAATTAGCATCATTAACCAGCGACGCCTGAATCGCTTTTTTTGCCAAAGATCGAGGCATCGCTCCGCAAATAGGATGGTTGTCTAATGTGATGATTTTCACGCCGATTCAGGCGTGGTGAAAACAGACTACAAAAGCCTAGGTGGAGGGAAGTGCTCTGCTGAAATTTTCTAGGCTATCGACTTTCCTGGTTGCCATATCCCTGACCATATTGGCGGGACATATCCAGGCGCGAGCAGACGGAAAAGGTTTTTATCTCAGCGCTGCCCTGGGCGCCTACCTGGTCAGCGACGACGACACCGGGAGGAGCGACGTAATCGACACCTCGTTCGTTCCCGGTTACGGCCTAATCGCCGCCCTCGGTTACGAACTTCCGCGGGCTCCGGTCCGCTTCGAGGGGGAAATCGCCTACCGAAAAAGCGACCTGGACGACATCAATTCCATTATCGGTACGATTTCCGCATCTGGCAGCATGGCCGCCTTGTCCCTCATGCCAATGCCTATGTCTTCCGCCCCTCAACCATCCTCGAGCCCTATGTAGGCGCCGGCATCGGCTATGCCCGCGTCACCACCGACGACATTCAGGTCGCCGGCATAGGCGTCGTTGGCGGCAAAGATTGGAGCCCTGCCTACCAGGGAATCATAGGTGTGGAGTTCGACGCCCTGCCTTTGGCAATCGATCTAGGATTGGAGTACCGGTATTTTTCGGCGGGAGAGATTTTTTTGAGTCTCAACCCCGGCGGTTCCTTTGATCTGGACTATGACAGCCACAATATTCTTGCCCGGATTCGTTACAGCTTTTGAAATGAATATCCTGTCCGACGTAACGAATTATCGGCAATTGACGACCCCTGTTTTTCGGGAAATCAGGCGCCATTTGTCACTCGGGAGCATGCCAATGATGGCCGCGATGCTGGCGTTTAGCCCGCCGACCTGGGCGGACGATCCCGCTTTCGTCGTCCTCTCACTCGGTGACACCGATGTCAAGCAAGGCGGCCGCGGCGTCGAGGCGCGGGTGGAATATCGCTCCGACACCAAGCTCGGGCCGGTGAAGCCCTTTGCCGGACTCATGGCGACCAACGAACGGGCGGTATTTGTCTACGGCGGCGTTCTTCTCGATGTGTTTTTCGCACGGCGCTGGGTGGTGACGCCAAGCTTCGCCCCTGGCGCCTACGGTCGCGGTGGCGGCAAGGAACTGGGCCACTGGATCGAGTTCCGCACGCAGATCGACATCGCCTACCGTTTCGACGACCGCGCCCGGCTCGGGCTTAGCGTCGGCCACATATCGAACGGCGGCGTGCTGTCGTCGCACAACCCGGGAACGGAATCTCTCATGCTGACCTTCGCCCTGCCGTTCGGCGTTCCCAATAATTGAGGGCTAGCGTTCCACCCAGAGCCTGACCAGCAGCTCGAACATGTCCGGGTCGAAAGTCTGCAACTCATCACGCTTGATGGGATAGAAGTCGTTGCGGCCGAAATAGGCTTCGCTCAATTCGGCGAAGTATTCCTACTCGCTGGCCATGGCGTAGGCCGGCAGGCGTCTGCCGTAGACGGTGGGAACGTTCTCGTAGCGGCCGCTCTTTTTTGGCTTCGAGGTAGTGTCGGCTAATGCCGGCATGGTCGAGCCCCAGCACCTGGTCGTGATAGGCGAAGAGCTGGGCCTCACGGATTACCACACTACCCTCGGTGGGATAACTCCGGCCGTCGTCGGCGCCGCCGCGGCGCAAGGAGCGGTAGAAGGCGGCAGCATTGGTGATCTTGCTCTTGACACTCAATTCCAGCCAGATCGGCACCTGCCGCAGGCGCCCCAGGGTGTTCACCGGCAGAGCCTGGACGACGCGGCCGAGCTGGGCCTGCAAGACGTTCATGGCATCGAGCGTCAGGCGGCTATGGAAACTCAGCAATTGCTTGTTGACGTGAACCGTCCAGTCTTCCACCACATGAATCCGGTAGTCGTCGGGATCGGGCACTTCGTCCGGCGGCGGAAAGCTCCAGCCGCTGGCCCCGGTGGTCGCGGCCAGAACGACCAAGGCAGTAAGATTGCGGATCCACATGGCAACCCATGATGCCCGCCCGGGCGTAAACAAAGCATGACGCTGGCGCTAACTTTGGTGCTGCTGGCGCTGGGCCTGGCGCTGGCCGGCTTTGCCAACTTCATGAGCCGGCGCCCGCCCGAGCCCGGCCGGGTGCGCCTAGTGCCCTACACCGGGCTGCAGTTCCTCGGCCTGCTGGTGGTGGTGCTGATGCTGGCGCATCTGGTGACGCTGCTCACCGGCACGCCCTTGGAAGGCCGTAACGCGCGCTAGACTTGTTGTCGCTCACGGCGGCGGACCTTCGGTCCGCAGCCTCCGCGGGGGCGGTGTGCCAGGCATGGCGCACGGTGCGAAAGCACCATTTGCCGGGCTGTGGTGGCCCGGCGACGACTTGGGGGTGGAAGTCCCCTACGGACCCTGGTGACGGGAACCGTTAGCTGTACGCAAGGGC
>JASLXG010000072.1 GCA_030740435.1 Alphaproteobacteria bacterium
CCTCGTAGCCGAGCACCGAGCCACGGTTGGCCTGCGCCGTGTAGCCGTCCGGGTCCTTGATGTCGCCGAAGGGGCCGTCCACCGGCCTCAAGCCGTTGGCCCGCGCCGCCACCTCCATGCGCGCCATGGGGTAGTGCCACATGTCGCCCCAATGGACGTCTCGGTTGCCCGTCTCGTCGGGGTCGGTGAGCACGTGGTAGTCGGCGTTGGGTCCGCCCATGGAGGTGGTGCGCGCCTTGGTCGACGCGGCATAATCGGCGACGCCGAAGTGCAGCGACTCGTTGCGCCGGCTGGCCGCCGCGATCTGGTGCACGTTCTGCATGCCGAGCGCCGTCTCGATGATGAGCTCAAAGCCGATGCGCCTGGTGGCCTTGGTGGCCTGCTCGATCTGGGTGACCAGCATGTCGACGGCGTAAACGTCGGCCGCCGTGCCCGCCTTGGGGATCATGAGGAGGTCGAGCTTGTCGGGGGCGCCCTCGAGAACGTCGACCACGTCGCGGTACATGTAGTGGGTATCGAGACCGTTGATACGCACCGACAGCCGGCCCTCGCCCCAGTCGAGATCGTTGATCGCCTGGATCACGTTCTTGCGCGCCTGGGGTTTGTCGTCGGGCGCCACGGCGTCCTCGAGATCGAGGAAGACGATGTCGGCCTCGCCCGCCGCCGCCTTCTCGAAAAAGCGCGGCGAGGAGCCGGGCACCGCCAGTTCCGAACGATTGAGGCGGGGTGTCACTTCCTCGACGATGGTGAAACTCATGCCGGACTCCGGTTGTTTTCAGGCCATGGGGATCGGGGCTCGGCGAGGGCCAAAAGCCGGCCGGGGCCGCGAAGCGGGCACAATGTCAATGGTGGCGAGGCCTGTCAATGATTTGCTCCGTGGTGTCATCTGCCGGCCTTGGTGGCGGACGGTGCGGCCAGAGGATGATGGTTCTCGACCAGGGCCTTGAGGCGTTCCTCCAGCACGTGGGTGTAAATCTGGGTAGTCGAGATGTCGGCGTGACCCAGCATCTGCTGCACCGCCCTGAGATCGGCGCCATGGGCCAAAAGGTGGCTGGCGAAGGCGTGGCGCAGCACGTGCGGCGAGAGGCGTCGGGGATCGAGACCGGCCGCCGGCGCCAGCTCCTTGAGCAACTGCGCCAGGCGGCGGCCGGTGAGGTGCCCGGCCGCGCCGCGCGAAGGAAACAGCCAGGGCGAGGCCCCAGCCCCTGAACCAGCGGAAAATTTGTCGCGCAGCGCCAGGTAGCGCCCGATGGCCTCGCGGGCGGCCTGGCCCAGCGGCACCAGGCGTTCGCGCCCGCCCTTGCCACGCACCAGCAGCAGCCGGTTGTCGGTGGCCGTGGCGGACAGCGGCAGCGCTACCAGTTCGGAAACCCTCAGGCCCGTGGCGTAAAGGATCTCGATGGCGGCCTCGAGCCGGCGGCCGGCCGCCCCGGGGCGCTTCCGGGCCGCTACCAGCAAGCCGTCGACCTCGGCTTGCGAAAGGATCTTGGGCAACGGGCGCGGTGCGCTGGGGCCCTCGATGGCGGTGGTGGGATCGTCGCCGCGCCAGCCCTCGGCATAGAGAAAGCGGAAGAACTGTCGGACCGTCGATAGCCGCCGCCGGACGGTGGCCGGCGCCCTCCCGGCCCGCGCCTCGGCGGCCAGAAAATCCCGCAGCTGAGAAGCCTGGGCGGCCAATGGCGCCAGGCCGCGCCCGGCCAGGAAGGCGCTCAGAGCCAAAAGATCCTGGCGATAGCTCTGCAACGTCGCCTGGGCGGCACCACGCTCGGCCGACATCATCTCGAGAAAGGCCTCGATGTGGCGATCGTCCATGGCGGACTCCGGCCCCGCTCAAAGCCCCCGGGCCAGGGCCGCCTCCAGGGCGATGCGCCGGGCCGCGGCACCCAGCCCGATGCGGCGTAGCGCCCGCATGACGCCATGCAGCGTCACCGGATTGGCACCCGGCGGCCCGACCTCGCCCAGCGCCAGCAACGAGAGCAGCACGGTTTCGCCGATGCGCCCCGCCTCCGCCGCCCGCTGCAGGCCGTGCCACAGCACCGTCGACGGCATATAGGCGCTGACCGTCAGCGGCGCCTCATAGAGCGGCTTCCAGTTGGCGTCGGGCAGGCGGTAACCCAGGGCATCGAAGAGGGTATAGAGCAAGGCCGCATTTTCCTGCGCCTTGTCGCCCTTGAGGCCCTTCTGCCCGTCCCACCAGGGTCCGACGATGGCGGCATTCCAGGGTATGGTTTCCTCGTCGTCGGCGATCTGCACCAGCGGCCAGAGTTCCAGCACCGCCCGGGCGGCATGGGGATTGCTCTCGGAGGCAGCCGCCGTGACGTTGTCCAGCCAGCGCCGGGCGGCAATGACGTCGCCCGCCGCCAGCAGCGCCCGGCCGGCATCGGCCGCCAGCCAGGCCAGCTCCGGCGTCGGCTCGAGCTGGCGCGTGGCCTCGAGGTTGACCCGGGCCGCGGTGCCGAAACGGCCACTGCCGAGGGCTTGCCGCCAGGACTGGGCCAAAGCCCGGGCGCGCACCTCGGGATCGCTTTCGCTGGCCGCCACCTGATAGAGCAGGGCGTTGCTGCGCGGCCCTTCCTGCCGGGCCGTGACGGCCACCCAGTCCTGCCGTTCTTCGGGCCCGAAGTCGACGCTGGCGTAGACCTGAGCCAGGGCCTGGGCCGGCAGGGCGCCGGCCGCCTCGGCCCGCTCGGCAGCCTGCAGGCGGGTCTCGACGGCGGCGTTTGGGGTGGTGGCGATGGCCCGCAGGATGGCCGGGCGGGCGCCCGGCACGGCGTCGCCGGGAACCGCCCGGCGGGCCGCCCGCAGCATGGCGATGTGCAGCGGCGAGGGATCGATCAGGCTGTCGACCACGGCATCGTTGTCACCACCCAGCACGGCCACCAAATTGAAGAAGGCGACATCGCCGGTCTCGCCTTGTTCGCGCAGGATCGAGGCTGCCAGTTGCGCCGCCTCGTGTTCACCGCCCAAGGCCTTGCAAAAGGTCATGGTCTTGAGCCAATAGGGATCCTCGTCCTGGCGTACCAGATGGGGCACGTCGGCGCAGGCTTGGGCGTTGTTGCCGGCCAGCAGGAGACCATCGATCTTGGCCCGGCTGAAGGCCGGATCGTTGAGCCGGGCCGAGACCAGTTCCAAGAGCTCGTTGACCATGGCGGTGTGGCCGCCGGCACTCAGCCGTTCCACCCGAATGCCCAGCAGGCTCGGCGCCGTGGCCTCGCCCTCGGGCACCATGGCCTGGCTGGCCAGCAGGCGCTGGCCCAGCGACTGCATGGCGCGCGACAGCGTCGCCACGGGCAGACGCGGCAGCAGGCGCTCGACCAGCAGGCGATCGGAGCCCAGCCACATGTCGCGGCCAAAGCCGCCGTTCTCGGCATTGAGGATGCCCACCGAACTGGGATCGATCTCGGCCAACTCGCCGACGCTGACCTTATCCGCCGCCGCCGCCTCAGGCGGTTTGTTGTTGCTCTCCGTATCCTTTGTGTCGGGGCTCGGGGCGGCTGTGGCGGCCGGCTTTTCCGCCTCGCCAGGGGTGGTTGCCAGCGGCGCCGGAGCTGCGGGAAACAACCGCTTCGGCTTGCCCACCTGGGCCGCGGCCGGCCCCACCAGAGCCGGCAGCAAGGCCAGCACCAGCAACCATCTGCTAACGCGGGAAACGATCATTGGGCAGCACCTTCTCGACCCGCTGGGTGGGTGCCGGTATGTCCCAAGTGGCCAGGAACACGGCACCGCCGACAACCACGGCGGCGACCACTACGATAAGGATGAAAGGCGCCTTGGACATAGTTCGAAAACACGGCAAATCTGGGTTCGTGAGCTTGCGGACAGCGATTCGCCACGTATGTTAGGGTGCGAATGTGGCAAAGTTGCGACAGTCTATCGATAGCGGGGCCGGCGTTCAACGGGCTGCCCACGGGGCGGCCCACGGGGCGAAGGAAAAGTCGCGCCGCCAGCCCGCCTTCTCGGCCCCCGTTCGTCCCCTGGTGCTGGTCGGCCTGATGGGGGCCGGCAAGACCACCGTTGGCCGGCGCCTGGCTGAACACCTGGGGCTGCCCTTCATCGACGCCGACGACGAAATCGAAAAGGCCGCCGGCTGCAGCATCGAGGAAATCTTCGCCGAACACGGCGAGGCCGCCTTCCGAGCCGGCGAACAGCGCGTCATCGCCCGCCTGCTGGAGGGACCGGTCCACGTCCAGGCCACCGGTGGCGGCGCCTTCATGGACCCGCGCACGCGCCGCAATATCGCCGACAAGGGGCTGTCGATCTGGCTACGCGCCGAACTCGAAGTGCTGTTGGAAAGGGTCGGCCGGCGCCACCACCGGCCCTTGCTCGAGGGCCGCGACCAGCGCCAGGTGCTGGCCGACCTGATGGCCGAGCGCTACCCGATCTATGGCCAGGCCGACATCGTCGTCGAAACCGACAGCTCGCCCCACGCCCGGGTGGTCAGCGCCATCATTGCCGCCCTGGTGGCGGCGCACCACGTCGAACATCGCACCGCCGCGGAGCCGGCAGCGTGACCGCCGACCCCACCCGCGTCGCCGTCAACCTGGCGGAGCGCTCTTACGACGTGATTATCGGCAAGGGCCTGCTGGCCGGCGCCGGGGAGCTTCTGAAACCGCTGCTGGCCCAGCCCCGGCTGGCCGTGATTACGGACGAAACGGTGGCACCGCTCTATCTGCCGGGCCTCAAGCAATCGCTGGCCGGGGCCGGTCTGGCCTGCACCGAGATGGTGCTGCCGGCAGGCGAGGCGAGCAAGGACTTCGCCCACCTGGAGGCTGTGCTGGGCGATTTGCTGGCGGCCCGCATCGAGCGCGGCGAGGCCGTGCTGGCCTTGGGCGGCGGGGTCATCGGCGACCTTGCCGGCTTGGCCGCCAGCCTGTTGCGCCGCGGCGTCGACCTGATCCAGGCACCAACCACGCTGCTGGCCCAGGTCGACAGCGCCATCGGCGGCAAGACCGGCATCAACACGCGCCACGGTAAGAACCTGGTCGGCACCTTCCATCAGCCCCGGCTGGTGCTCTGCGACACTTTGGTCCTGGACAGCCTGCCCCAGCGCGACCTGCGGGCGGGCTATGCCGAGGTTGTCAAGTACGGCCTGCTGGGCGACGCCGATTTCTTCGCCTGGCTGGAACACAACGGCGCCGCCCTGCTGGCCGGCGATGTCGTGGCCCGGCGGCGGGCCGTGATCGAGAGCTGCCGCACCAAGGCCCGCCTGGTGGCGGCCGACGAGCGCGAGGGCGACGCCCGGGCGCTGTTGAACCTGGGCCACACCTTCGCCCACGCCCTGGAGGCGGAGGCCGCCTACGGCGGCGGCCTGAACCACGGCGAGGCCGTGGCGGTGGGACTTTGCCTGGCCTTCGAGCTGTCGGCCCGGCTCGGGCTGGCGGCGCCTGGCGAGGCCCAGCGTGTGAGACGCCACCTGGCCGCTGTCGGTCTGCCCATTGATCCCGGCCAGGTGCTCGAGAGCCGGGACGAGGAAGGGGGAGAGACCCGGGCCGAACGCCTGCTCGACCACATGCGCCAGGACAAGAAGGTGCAAGGTGGCCGGCTGGTCTTCGTGCTGGCCCGCGGCATCGGCGAGGCCTTCGTCAGCAACGATGTAGCGGAAGCCGAAGTGCGGGCGCTGCTCACCGCCAGCTTGGCCGGCAAGGCGTTCGACTTGGGCCCGGGAGCCTGATCCGGTGGATCTTCCGCTGATCCTTTCGCTCGCCGCCATCGCCCTGCTGCTGGTGCTGTCGGGCTTCTTTTCCGGCTCCGAGACCGCGCTGACGGCGGTCAGCCGGGCCCGCATCGACCACCTGGCGCGGCGCGGCAACCGCCGGGCCCGCATCGTCAGCCGGCTCAGCGCCGACAAGCACCAGTTCATCGGCGCCGTGCTGCTGGGCAACAATCTGGTCAACATCTTCGCCTCGGCGCTGGCCACCAGCCTCTTCATCGGCTTCTTCGGCGACGTCGGCGTGTTCTACGCCACCATCGTGATGACCGCCCTGGTGCTGGTCTTCGCCGAGATCCTGCCCAAGACCTACGCCATCCAGAAAGCCGACCGCACGGCACTGGCGCTGGCGCCGCTGCTGGGGCCGCTGGTGACGCTGCTGGCGCCGCTGACGCGTGGCCTGCAGGTTGTCGTACGGCTGACGCTGCGCCTCTTCGGCGCCGCCGGCAGCGAGACGCCGATCCTGACGGCGGCCGAAGATATCCGCAGCGCCATCGACCTGCACACCCGCGAAGGCCACCTGGTCAAGCACGAGCGCGACATGCTGGGCGGCATCCTCGACTTGGCCCACGTCGAGCTCGACGAAATCATGGTGCATCGCAAGAACATGACCACCATCGACGCCGAACAACCTTCCTCGCGTATCGTCGAGCAGGTCTTGGAAAGCCCCTTCACGCGCATCCCACTGTGGCAGGGCGACCCCGACAATATCGTCGGCGTACTGCATGCCAAGAACCTGCTGCGGGCGCTGTCGGCCCATGAGGGGGATCTCGACGAGCTCGACATCGGTGCCGTATCGGGCGAGCCCTGGTTCGTGCCCGAAACCACCTCCCTGCACGAACAACTGACGGCCTTCCGCGACCGCCACGTCCACTTCGCCATGGTGGTCGACGAATATGGCGCCATCATGGGGCTGGTGACACTGGAGGACATCATCGAGGAGATCGTCGGCGACATCGTCGACGAACACGACGTCAAGGACACCGGCGTGCGCGCCGAGGCCGACGGCTCCTTTGTCGTCGACGGCGCCATGACCATCCGCGACCTCAACCGGCTCTTGGATTGGCATCTGCCCGACGAGGAGGCGGCGACCATCGCCGGGCTGGTCATCTACAACGCCGCCGTCATCCCGGTCGAGGGCCAGGTCTTCACCTTCTACGGCTACACCTTCGTCATCCTCAAGCGCCAGCGCAATCAGATCGTGGCCCTCAGGGTGACGCCACCGGGTCCGGAGCAGTCGGCCTGAAGGCGGCGACGTCATGATCGGCGAGCTTTTCGCCATCGTCGCGCCGGTTTTCTTCGGCGCCGGCATCGGCTACCTCTGGGCCCGCCTGGAGCAGCCCTTCGATGTCGAATTCGTCACCGCGCTGACCTTCAACATAGGCACGCCGTGCCTGGTCTTTGCCACCCTGACGCGCTTCGAGATCTCGCCCGCCACCTTCGGCTCGATGGCCGCCTACGCCGTGATGGCAACGCTCTGCTTCGCCATCGTGGCAACGTTGGTGCTCAAGCTCCGGGGGCTGGCGCTGAGGCCGTACCTGCCGTCCTTGATGTTTCCCAACGCCGGCAACATGGGCCTGCCGCTCTGTCTCTTTGCTTTCGGCGAAAAAGGCCTGGCACTGGGCATCGCCTTTTTCACCGTGACCTCGCTGGGCAACTTCACCATCGGCGCGGCGATCGCCGCCGGCAGCGCCTCATGGCGCGTGGTGCTGCGTACGCCGTTGATCTACGCCATCGCCGCGGCGGCGCTTTTCGTTTTCAGCAACACCTCGCCGCCGGCCTGGCTGGCCAACACCACGCGCCTGATCGGCGGCCTGATGATCCCGCTGTTGCTGATCACGCTGGGCGTTTCGCTGGCCCGGCTCAAGGTGGCCGACCTCGGGCGCAGCTTCTTTCTCTCCCTCTTGCGGCTCGGCATGGGCCTCGGCGTGGGCCTGGGCCTGGCCGAGTTGCTGGCTCTCGAGGGCGCCACCCGCGGCGTCTTCATCATCGACTGCGCCATGCCGGTGGCGGTCTTCAACTACCTCTTCGCCCAGCGCTACGGCAATGCGCCCAGCCACGTCGCCGGCATGGTGGTGATTTCGGCGACGCTATCGTTCGTCACCCTGCCATTATTGCTATTGCTGGTTATTTAACTCCCAGTGTCGGCGGCCCTCGGCCGTCAGGTGGGGCTCGATGAGCAACGCCGTGCCCTCGGCGATGTAGTCATCGAGGCTGTAGTGATCGCCAAAGGCCCAGTGCTTGAGGGCCCAGGTGTGGCAGAACATGACGTACTGGTAGACCTGAAAATCGAGGTTGGCGGGCCGCATCAGGCCGCTGTAGAAACAGGCCTCCAGGCAGCCCTGAAGGATGCGGTTGACCTTGGATTCGGCGGCCTTGACCTGGGCCCGTTGAGGCGGCGGCAGCACCGTCGTCGCCTGATAGGCCAGCACGGTAACGTCGCGATAGCGGTCGATCAGGCGGCAGTAGCTGCCCAGCGCCGTGCGCAGGCGCTCGAGCGGCCCCTCGATGCCCTCCAGCAGCGCCGGCAGCTCGCGGGCGTAGGTCTCGAGAACGAAGCGCAGCGTCAGGAACAGCACGTCGCGCTTATCCTCGAAATAGACGTAGATCAGCCCCTTGCTGACGCCGGCCTGGCCGGCGATGTCCTCGATGGTGGTGCCGAAATAGCCCTTGTCGGCAAAGGCCCGCACGGCGCCCTCGACGATCTGGGCCCGGCGCTGGCCGGCGATATCGAGATCGGCCACAGCCGCAGCCGCAAGCGCCGTCACGCCGCGCCCTGCTGGCGTCGCGCGATCAGGCCTTCGAAGAAGGCATCGATGCGGTTGCGCATCTGGGCCTCGGAAACCACGCGGGCGTCCATCATGTCGGATTCCATGAACAACGTCGCCATGCCCAGGTCCTCGGCGGCATGATGGCGCCGGTCCGCGAGGCCGGTGGAAACCGTACGGCAGCTCTTGATGGGGTGATAGACGATGCCATCGAGGTCGTAATCCGAGGCCGCGGTCTCGATCTGCGGACATTGGTAGAATAGCTGATCCATTATGTTGCCGACGTTGGCCAAGAGGCTCTCGGCGAAACTCTCGATGGGACGCTCGAGGTCGTACTGGTAGCCGCTGTCGGCGCCGCCCGAGGCGAAGGTGAGGTAGGCCGAGGTGACGAAGACGCCGCCCCAGTCGGAAAACAGCTCGCTGAACTTGCGAAAGATGGGGTAGCAGGGCACGCCGATGAAACCGAGGCGGAAATCCTGCACCGCCGGCACCTCCTGGCCATCCACCAGGGCCGTGGTGCCGATGCCGTTTTCGGCCCGGTAGCTCATTTCCTCACGCAGCTCGGCGAAATACTGCACGCCCTCGGGCGTGGCACGAAAGCAGTTGGCCATGCCGAGATAGACGGTGCCGTCGGTCAAGGCATTGAAGACGGCCGGCTTCGATCGGTTGAGCTCGACCACGTGCCGCCAGTCGGCGCTCATCCGGTTGGTCAGCGCCAGACGCTGGCGCAGCTTGTCGATGTCGAACTTTTGCCCGCTCAGGCGTTCACAACTGGCGATCAGTTCCTCGATCTGGCCGACCACATAGCGCCGCTCGTTGACGAAGTCCTCGCTGCCAGGCTCGCTGGGGCCCGAGGCGGCGCGCGAGCCCGGCACGTCGATGATGGCAAGCTCGGTCTGCAGCACGCGCTCCCAGATCTCGGCCCACTTGATGTAGGTGTTGCAGCCGTTGGTCAGCACGCCGAGGCTGGGTTTGGGCAGCGTCACCATGGGGTGTTTGCCGCCCTGCAGGTGCATGGCCAGGTCGGCCTTGACGTAGGCGCAGACGTCGGGCGAGTAGCCGTAGTCCTCGGCCACGTTGAGGTAGTCGTCGGAGACCCGGCGCACGGCCGTCTGCAAGGCGTTGATCTCGGGGAACACCACCTCCATGTCGAAGCTGCGCAAGATCTCGGCGAAGCTGCCCATGACGAAGACGTAGGCCGCCCCCTCGCCGCGCTCGGCGACCTCGGTCAGGTGGCCGAACCATTCGCGGAAGAGCCGGGCGCCATCGCGGGCGCCGCGCCCCACCAGTTCCGCCCGGCGGCTCTCGTCGGCTGCTGCCTGGTGGCTGTTCATGAATCATTCCCGGATTGGACGGTGATCCAATCATTCTTGCGAATCCCTTGGCTAGCGTCAAGAGACCCGTTTGCAGCTACTGGATTGACGGTCAATTTAGCCCGCATTTCTCACCGGGTCACGGCCTGCGTCGCTCCCAGGTGATGCGATCCGCGAGGAAAAGACCGAAGCGCGTAGTGGTACTACGCACTTCGGTCTTTGACAACGCGGGCGCGCGCCTGGGAGCGACCCTTCGGGCGGCGCTGTGGCGCCGACAGGGGACGTCGAGCTGCTTGCCCGATGTCCCACATCGCGCGGCGCAGCTCTCCGGCCCTGTCGACGCCACAGCGCCGCGCAGGCCATGACCCGGCGAGAAACGCGGGCTAACCCGGATGGCCTCTGCCGATCGGCGTCGCTGGAAGGGCAAAGGCCAGCCAT
>JASLXG010000073.1 GCA_030740435.1 Alphaproteobacteria bacterium
GGCGACGCCCTTGCGTACAGCTAACGGTTCCCGTCACCAGGGTCCGTAGGGGACTTCCACCCCCAAGTCGTCGCCGGGCCACCACAGCCCGGCAAATGGTGCTTTCGCACCGTGCGCCATGCCTGGCACACCGCCCCCGCGGAGGCCGCGGACCGCAGGGCCGCCGCCGTGAGCGACAAAACTATTTGATCTTGCTTTCCTTGAATTCGACGTGCTTGCGCACGACGGGATCGTATTTTTTCAGCGTCAGCTTCTCGGTCAGCGTGCGCGGATTCTTCTTGGTGACGTAATAAAAGCCCGTGTCGGCGGTGCTGACGAGTTTGATCTTCAAGGTGGCGGGCTTGGCCATGAGAGGCGCTCCGGTTGGCGCTGGGCTGTGTGGCGAGCCGGAAACATAACGTCGCCCCGGCCGAAGTCAAGGGGCTGCGCCCCGCCAGGGCGCCGGGCCGTGGCGGTAGAGCGCGAGAACCACGAACAGCAAACAGGCGGCGGCCATGGCAAGCGGCAGGCCCTGAGGGCCCCAGGCGTCCATGGCGGCGCCGCCGGCCAGCGGCCCGAGAATACCGCCGATGCCCCACATCACGGCGAAGGCGGCGTTGCCGGCGACCAGGTCGGTGCCGCGGTAGCGCTCGCCCAGCAGCGTCAGCGATAGCGCGTAGATGCCATAGGTCATGCCGCCCCAGACGAAGAGCAGCGGCCAGCGCCCGGGGCCGGCGCTCAGCGCCGGCAGCAACGCGGCGCCGGCCATGCCGAAGAGGCCGCAGATGACCAGCAGGCGGTAGCGGTTCATGTGGTCGCCCAGCCAGCCCAGGGGGAACTGGAAGATGACGTTGCCGAAGACCAGGGCCGCCACCATCAACCCGGCCACTGCCTCGCCCAGTCCCAGCCGCATGCTATAGACCGGCAACAGCGAAAGCGCCGCGGCATCGATGAAGGCGGTCAGGAAGGTGCCGGCCAGCAGCGTCGGCGCCAGGCGGAAGAAGGCTACAATGCCGGCGCTGCCGGCGGCCTCGAAGCTGGGAGCGAGCCGGCGCACGGCGAGCAGCGGCAGCGCTGCCAGTGAGATGGTTGCGGCGGCGATGACGAAGGGTATCCAGCTTTGGCTGCCGAAAATCGGGATCAACAGCGGCCCGACGGCAAAGGCGGCCGCCAGGGCGGTGACGTAGAGGCCGATCAGGCGGCCGCGGTTGTGGTTGTCGGCGATCTCGTTGATCCAGGTCTCGCTGAGCACGAAAAGACCGTTGATGGCGAAGCCCAGTACGACGCGGAGGGGAAACCACAGATAGACGTTGGGCAGGGCCCGCAGCACCAGCAAAAGCACCGCGCACATCACCATGCACAGCAGCATGAAACGGACGATGCCGAGGCGCCGCGTCAGCGGCGGCATGAAGGGCGCCGATACCAGGATACCCACGGCGGTCATGGCGCTGTTGACGCCGATCAGGCTGTTCGAGATGCCCTGGGCCTCGAGGATCAGGGCCAGGATCGGCGAGCTCAGCCCCAGCGTGAAGGCGAAGACGCTGATGCTGGCGATGATGGCGGCTAGACTGAGGCGCTGCTCGGCTTTGCTGAGCGCGTTCTCAGGCATACCGGATGTGAGAGATTTCGTTGCGATACAAGAAAACGGGAACCGGCCGGTCGGCGTCTGGCTCGGGGGGGGACTCGATGTGATCGAGCGCTGTATCGAGGACGAATTCGGTGACGTCGGCGAGCGGCAGCTTGAGGGCCTCGGCCAGCGGATACCAGTCCAGATCCAGGAGCTCGCCGCTGCCCCCCAGGCGGCCCTCGGCGTGGTCGCCGTCGATGACGAAAAAACGCGCGTTGAAGCGGATCGGCGAGGGCGGCGGCGTCAAGGCCCGGGCGATGAAGTCGATGTGGGCCAGTGCCGGGGCCTGACCGGTGCGGTAGAAATGTTGCCACGACTCGGGCCCCGGCGCCTCGGCCTCGAGGGGGGCGCCGATCAGCAGGCCGGTTTCCTCGAAGGTTTCGCGTACCGCCGCCATGGCCAGGCCGAAGGCCTTGCGGGGCGAGGAATGGCGGGCCAGGCGGGCGGCCACGTCGGGCCTGAGCGGGCTGGCGGCCGTGGCCCGGCTGTCGTCCGGGTCGAGCCGCCCGCCGGGAAAGACGTAAAGTTCGGGCAGGAACCTGTGGCGCGGAGCGCGACGGCCCATCAGCACCAGCATCTCGCCGGCGCCGTTTTGGCGGTGCAGCACCAGACTGGCGGCGTCGCGGGGCCGCACGTGGCTCGGGCGCCGGCTCATGGCTGGCCGTCCTGGCCCCGGTCTTGGTGTCCCCCGAAGCCGTGCATGGAGAGACTCCATTGCAGGCCGATGAGCGCCCCGTTGAAGCGCGGCAGCAAATAGAGCGCCAGTACCAGCGCCAGCAACAGCCAAAAGCCCAGGTGCAGCCACAGCGGCGGCGCCAAATTGGTCTCTCCCAGCAGCACGCCGGTAAACACGATATGGCCGACCACCAGGACGGTGAAGTAGGGCGGCGCATCGTCGGCGCGATGGCCCTCCAGCGCCTGGCCGCAATTGCCGCAGGCGGCGGCGACGCGGAGATAGCCGGTGAACAGCGCGCCCTCGCCACAACTTGGGCAGCGCCGCCTGAGGCCGCGCCATAGTGCCGCCAGCCGGGGGCGCGGCTCGGGGTCGGGGATGGTCTCTACTGTCATGGCGTTGTGATCGGCCGATGGGGGAGAACCTGGGAGCGCGCGGGAGTGCCTTTATGCAGCCTCCCGGTAGCCGGCGCAATGTTACAGATGTTCCGCCCTTAGCGCTGGCGCTGGCGGCGCTTGGGGCGGGGCGTCCGGGCGATACCGTAACGGTCCTCGAGCTGACCCGGATCGTCCTCGCACAGTTCGAAGCGCAAGGTGGCGCTGGCCGCTACCGCTTCCACCAGCCGCACCTCGACCGCGTCGCCCAGCCGGTAGCGCCGGCCCTGGCTTTCGCCCACCAAGGCCATGGCCTGCTCGTCGAAGCGGTAGCGATCGCCGATCAGGCTGCGCCCGGGAACGAAGCCGTCGGCGCCGTTCTCGTCCAGGGCGACAAACAGGCCGGCCCCGATGACGCCCGAGATGCGGGCGGAAAAAACGGCGCCCCGGCGGTCCTCCAGGTGGGCCACCAGGAAACGGTCGACGGTCTCGCGTTCGGCCTTCATGGCGCGGCGCTCGGTGGCCGAGATCTGGCGGCCCAGCTCGGCGAATTCCGCCGCCGCCTCCTCGGGCAGGCCATCGTCGCCGAGACCCAGGCTGGCGATCAAGGCGCGGTGCACGCAGACGTCGGCGTAGCGCCGGATGGGCGAGGTGAAATGGGCGTAGTGGCTGAGCGCCAGGCCGAAGTGGCCCTGGTTCCGGGGATCGTAAGTGGCCTGCGACTGGGCCCGCAGAATGAGCTCGTTGACCAGCCGGGCATGCGGCGTGGCGGCGGCCTTGTCGATCAGGGTGTTGAAGCTCTGGGGCCGCGGCACCTGACCACGGGCCAGCTTCAGGCCGACGCTCGCCAGGACCGGCCGCAAGCCATCCAGGGCTTCCTCCTCGGGCGGCGGGTGGACGCGGTACATGCAGGGCGCGGCGCGGTCCGTGAGGGTGCGGGCGGCGGCGACGTTGGCGGCGACCATGAATTCCTCGATCAAGCGGTGGCTCTCGAGCGGCGGGCGCGGGGCCACCGAGAGAATGCGCCCCGCGTCGTCCAGTTTGACGCGCATCTCCGGCACCACCAGCTCCAGGGGCTGGCGTCGGCTGCGCTCAAAGGCCAGCGCCCGGAAGGCGGCATAGAGGGGCTTGATCACCGGCTCGACGAGCGCCTTCGTGGCGGCGTCGGGATTGCCCCCCGGGTATCCATCATGGGCGTCTTGTACTTGCTGGTAGCTGAGCCGCGCGGCCGAGCGCATCAGGCCGCGGCAGAAGCGCTGATGGTGCAGCCGGCCGTCGGCGTCGATGGTCATCCAGACCGCCAGGCAGGCCCGGTCGCGCCCCGGCTTGAGCGAACAAAGCTCGTTCGAGAGCGCTTCCGGCAGCATGGCCACGACGCGGTCGGGGAAGTAGACCGAATTGCCGCGCTCGCGGGCCTCGCTATCGAGGGCGCTGCCCGGAGCCACGTAGGCCGCCACGTCGGCGATGGCCACCAGCAGGCGGAAGCCGCCGGGATTGGCGCCGTCGTCGTCGGCCGCGGCCCAGACGGCGTCGTCGAAATCCCGGGCCTCGACCGGGTCGATTGTGACCAGCGGCAGCTCGCGCAGGTCCTCGCGCCGGCCGAGCTCCGGCTCCGTTGCTGCCTCGGCCTGGGCCAGGGCGGCGGCGCTGAATTTGCTCGGAATGCCGTGGCTCTGGATGGCGATGGCGCTGAAGGCGCCGGGCGCCTCGATATGACCCAGGCGCTGGCTCACCCGGGCCTTAGGCAGGCCGTAGCGCCGCCCCGGCAGGACGTCGGCCAGCACCAGATCGCCGGGCTGGGCGCCCTGGGCGTCCGGTCCCGATACGGCATAGTCGCGCCTGGTGCGCCGCTCGACGGGCTGGACGCGGCCCTGGCCGCCGACCATCTCGAAAATGCCCAGCACTTCCTCGGGCCCCTGGCCCAGGCGCTTGATGACGCGCGCCTCATAGCCCTCCGGCCCGGTCGGCGTGAGGCGGGCCAACAGGCGGTCGCCGGGCCCCGGTGCCTTGCGCCGGTGTTTTTCCAGGGGCACGATGATGGTGATTTCGCTGTCCTGCTGGCCACCGGTGGGCCGGGCCAGCAAATCGCCCTCGTCGTCGACGCCGACGACCTCGATCACCGCCACCGGCGGCATGCCGCCCGCCCTCAGGCCGTGGCGCGGCGCCCGTTCGAGCTCGCCCTTTGCCGCCATTTCGCCGAGCAGATCCTGCAGCCGGCGGCGATCCGGCCCCTTGATGGCGAAGGCCCGGGCGATATCGCGCTTGCTGCGGCGGTCGGGATTGTCGGCAATAAAGCGCAGGATGTCTTGGCTGTCGGGGAAGGACGGCGCGCTGCGGCGGCGGGGCACGCCGGTGCTATCCGTCGCTGGCCCCAGGGGCCGCAACCTTCGCCGCGGCCTTGGCCTTGGTCTTGCTTTTTGCGCTGCCCTTGGCGCTCTTTTTCTTGGCCTTGGCGGGAGCTTTCTTTTTGCCGGCCTTCTTGGCGGCGCGCTCGATCAGCAGCGCCACGGCCTGCTCTTGCGTGATGCTATCGGGGTCCAGGCCTTTGGGGATGGTGGCGTTGAGGCGGCCGTGCTTGACGTAGGGCCCATAGCGCCCGCTCATGACCGAGATCAGCTTGCCGTCTTCGGGGTGCTCGCCCAACTCGCGCAACGCCTTGGCGCCGGGCCGGTCCTTGGCATCGGCGATCAGCGCCACGGCGCGGTTGAGGCCGATGGCCAGGATGCTGTCCTCGGCCGCCAGCGAGACATAGCGGCCCTCGTGGCGGAGATAAGGCCCAAAGCGGCCGATGTCGGCGGTGATCGGTTTGCCGCTTTCGGGGTGCAGGCCGATCTCGCGGGGCAGCGCCAGCAGGCGCAGCGCAGTCTCCAGGGTCACCTCGGCCGGCACCATGTCCTTGGTCAGCGACGAACGCTTGGGTTTCTTCTTGCCCTCGGGCTCGCCCAATTGCAGGTAATGGCCATAGGGCCCCTTGCGCAGGCTGACCATGAGACCGCTCTCGGGGTCCGAGCCAAGTTCGCGCGGGCCGGCGTCGCCGGTATCCGGGGCCTGCTCGCCATTGGTGCCGAAGGGCCGGGTGAAGCGGCAGTCGGGGTAGTTGGAGCAGCCCACGAAGGCGCCGTGGCGGCCCAGCTTGAGCGACAAACGGCCGGCCTCGCAGGCCGGGCAGAGGCGGGGATCGACGCCCTCCTGGTCGCTCTTGAAGAGCGATGGCCCGAGGATCTCGTCGACGGTGTCGAGGACTTCCCGCACCCTGAGTTCCTTGGTGTTGTCGACGGCGGCGCTGAAGGCCAGCCAGAAATCCTTGAGCACGGTCTTCCAGTCGACCTGGCCGGCCGAGATTTCATCCAGGCGCTGCTCCAGGTCGGCGGTGAAATCGTACTCCACGTAGCGCTGGAAAAAGCTCGAGAGAAAGGCCGTGACCAGGCGTCCGCGGTCCTCGGGCACGAAGCGGCGCTTGTCGAGGCGGACATAGTCGCGATCCTGCAGCACGGAAAGGATGGAGGCGTAGGTCGAGGGCCGGCCGATGCCGAGCTCCTCCATGCGTTTGACCAGGGTGGCTTCGGTATAGCGCGGCGGTGGTTCGGTGAAATGCTGGTCGGGCCGCACCTCGCGGCGTTCCAGCCCGGTGCCCTGTTTCAGCGCCGGCAGCCGCCGCTCGGCGTCGTCATCGGCCGCCGCTCCGTCCTTGGGTACGTCGTCGCGGCCCTCGCGGTAGAGCCTGAGGAAGCCGTCGAACAGCACGATCGTGCCGGTGGCGCGCAAGCCGCTTCGGCCGGCCCCGTCGGCGATGTCGATGCCGGCGCGCTCGAGGCGGGCGCTGGCCATCTGGCTGGCCACGGTGCGCTTCCAGATGAGCTCGTAAAGCCTGGCCTCGTCGCGCTTGAGGCGGTTGGCGAGGTGGGCCGGCAGGCGGCCGAGATCGGTCGGCCGTATCGCTTCGTGGGCCTCCTGGGCGTTCTTGGCCTTCGAGCGGTAGGCCCGCGGCTGTTCCGGCACGTAGGCCTGGCCGTATTCGGCGCCGATGACGCGACGGCAGGCTTGCACGGCTTCGCCGGCGATCTGCACGCCGTCGGTGCGCATGTAGGTGATCAGGCCGACGGTCTCGCCGCCCACGTCGATACCCTCGTAAAGCCGCTGTGCCACCTGCATGATCACCCGGGCGCTCAAGCCCAGCTTGCGCGAGGCCTCCTGTTGCAGCGTCGAGGTGGTGAAGGGCGGTGGCGGGTGGCGCTTTTGTTCCTTGGCATCGACGCCGACCACGCTGAAGGTGCTGGCGCCTTCCAGGATATGGCGGGCGCGATCGGCGGCGGCGCCGTCGGGCAGGTCGTACTTGCCCAGCTTCTTGCCCTCGAGCTGCACCAGGCGGGCGCTCAGGGCGGCGCCGTCGGCGGCGCCGACGTCGACCTCGATGGTCCAGTATTCGCGCGCCTTGTGGGCCTCGATTTCGAGCTCGCGCTCGCAGATCAGGCGTAGCGCCACCGACTGCACGCGGCCGGCCGAGCGCGAGCCCGGCAGCTTGCGCCAGAGCACCGGCGAGAGCGTGAAGCCGACCAGATAATCGAGGGCGCGGCGGGCCTGCTGGGCGTTGATCAGGTTTTCGTCGAGGCCGCGGGGCTGGGCGATGGCGGCACTGACGGCGCCGCGGGTGATCTCGTTGAAGGCGATGCGCTGGACTTCGATGCCGTCGAGCGCGCCTTTTTCTTCCAGCGCCTTGAGCACGTGCCAGGAAATGGCCTCGCCCTCGCGGTCGGGGTCGGTGGCGAGATAAAGCCGCCCGGCGCCACGCAAGGCCTTGGCGATGGCGCCCAGGTGCTTGGCCGCCTTGGCGTCGGTCTCGTAGTCCATGGCGAAGTCTTCGTCGGGGCGCACCGAACCGTCCTTGGCCGGCAGATCGCGCACGTGGCCGTAACTGGCCAACACGGTGAAACCCGTGCCCAGGTACTTCTCGATGGTCTTGGCCTTGGCCGGCGATTCAACGACCACGACATCCATGGCGGCTTCGGTATCCTGCTTATGGGTAAGGGAACCCCAGTCGGAATAGCGTCGATCTAGAGCAGCGAAATCTGATTGCCAGGATGCCTTTGCAGGCGGCCCGCCAATTCAAGCTCCAGCAAAATGGTCAAAAGGACCGCGGGTGTCAATCGGCACTGACGCAAGATTTCGTCGACGCCTATGGGCGTCGGGCACAGCTTGCCGGCCACCAGATCGCGGCTGCCGGCGACCTCGGGCTCGCTGGCCGGGGCCGCCGGGGCGGCTGGGAAGAGCTCGGGCTCGGCCTCGGCGAGCCTGGGTAGCGCCAGGTTTTCCAGGGCCTCGATGACATGATCGGCGGTCTCGATCAGGGCCGCGCCATCACGGATCAGCCGATTCGAGCCGCGACACCGCGGATCGAGCGGCGAGCCCGGCACGGCGAAGACCTCGCGGTTCTGCTCCAGCGCCATGCGGGCGGTGATCAACGATCCCGACCTGAGCGCCGCCTCGACCACCAGCACGCCCAATGAGAGCCCCGAGATGAGCCGGTTGCGGCTGGGAAAATGGCGCCCCTGGGGCTGTTTGCCCACGGGCTGTTCGGCGATGACGGCGCCCTGCTCGACGATGGTGCCGTAAAGCCCCTCGTTCTCGGCCGGGTAGACGACGTCGATGCCGCCGGCCAGCACGGCCACCGTGCCGCTTTCCAGGGCGCCCTCGTGGGCCGCCGTGTCGATGCCCCGGGCCAGCCCCGAGGCGATGACGAAACCCAGTTGGCCCAGCTCGCGTGAGATGTCGCGGGCAAAACGCACGCCGGCGGCCGAGGCGTTGCGGGCGCCGACGATGGCGATGGTGCGCTCGGCGAAGAGGTGGGCGTGGCCCTTGACGGCAAGCAGCGGCGGGGCATCGGGAATGGCCGCCAGCGGCCGTGGGTAGTCGGGTTCGCAAAGCGCCACCAGGCGGGCCCCGGCGGCCCGGGTGGCGGCCACTTCGCGCTCGGCCTCGGCGGCCGAGCAAATGCGAATGGCGCCCCGCCGGCCGCCGCGCCGCGCCAATTCCGGCACCGCCTCGAGGGCTGCCCGGGCGGAGCCGAAGCGGGCCAGCAACTGGCCGAAGGTGATCGGCCCGACATTCTCGCTGCGCCATAGCCTGAGCCAGTCCAGGCGTTGTTCCGCGTTCAGCTCGCCAAGTTCCACTTCGCTCATCGTCCGCTCCCATCCGCGCTCTCTGTCGAGCAAAGAGAGCTCTAATCAAAAATGCGGACGCGGCCAAGAAATAGTCTCTTGACTGATCGGTTGCTGAGGGTGGATTGAACGGCGGCATTTTTCCATTGCGATCTGGAATTGGAATATTCT
>JASLXG010000074.1 GCA_030740435.1 Alphaproteobacteria bacterium
CCTCATCCCTGATGACGAAACGTCCCGTGTTCATCAAAACCTCCTTGCAAAAGGAAGTTTGAATCACTTTTTGACGCTCTTGGGAATCCCTTAAATGTCAACAGGCCCTAGCCCGCCAGTTCGGCAGCAACACGCCGGCCAGTACGATGACGATGGCTGTGTAGTCGAGGGCCGTTACCTGCGTTCCCAGGTACCAGGCCGCCATGGGTGCGGAAAGCGGTGCGATGAGGCAGATGAAGAGGCTGATGCGCCCCACGGGAATATGCCGAAGGGCGTAATTGTAGATCAGGAACGTGCCGCAGGTGCCCAAGAGTGCCATGTAGGCGATCGACGACCAGACCATGGCATCGGCCCCGGCATAAGGCGCCTCCGGGCGCTCCAGCGTCAGCATGACGAGAAGCGCCAGCGCCGCCGAGACCGTCAACTGCCAGGCCGTGACCAGCAGCGGCCGGCCGTAGGCCTGGGCCACGCGGCGCGCCAGCAACTGATTGACACAAAGCGTCAGCACGCCCAGCCCGACGATGAAATTCCCCAGCGCCGAGCCGCCGCCGTGACCGGCTTGGCCATGCAGCAAGAGCGCCGTGCCGGCGAAGGCAATGGCGGTGCCGATGTAGACCACCGGGCGCACCGCCTCGCCCAGCACCAGACGGCCCAGGAGCGGCATCAGCACCGGCATCAGGCTGAGGAAGACGGTGGCGCTGAGCGCACTGGTCATGGTCATGCCCCAGGTGATCAAGAGGCCGGCCAGGCCGGGCTCGAGGAGGCCCATGAGCAGGGGCCGCCAGCCGACCTGGCGCATGGCGCGCAAATCGCCGCTCAGCACCACCAGGACCCAGAGCACGATGGCGGCTATGGCGAAGCGGCCGCTAACCACCTCGCTGGGTCCGATGAAAGGCAGCACCGACTTGTTGACCACCCAAGATGAGGCCCACAGCGCGGCGGCGAGGATCATGGCGGCAGTGGGCATAGGGGGACCGGGGCAAGGCGGAGGGGCGGCAGAGCTTAGCCCCGCCTCCGTTGTCAGGCCAGCGGCGGCAGGCTAGAAAAGGATCCCCACCAGAGGCACTTCAGCAGGGAGAAAAAAATGGATCTGGGAATCACCGGGCGCAACGCCATCGTCTGCGCCTCCAGCCGCGGCCTGGGCAAGGGCTGCGCCCGGGCCTTGGCGGAGAACGGCGTCAATCTGGTGATCAACGGCCGCGACGCCGAGGTCACCCAGGCCACGGCCGAGGAGATCGGCAAGGAAAGCGACGTCAAGGTAACCCCGGTGATCGCCGATATCTCGACGCCCGAAGGCCAAAAAGCGCTCTTGGACGCCTGCCCGCAAGCCGACATCCTGGTCAACAACAACGGCGGCCCGCCCTTTCGCGATTTCCGCGAGCTCGACCGCGAAAGCATGCAGCAAGGCGTGGCGATGAACTTCGTCACCCCCATCGAGCTGGCCCAGGCGGTCATCGACGGCATGATCGAGCGCCGCTTCGGGCGCATCGTCAACATCACCTCGGTGTCGGTAAAACGGCCGGTCTTCGGCCTCGATCTTTCCTCGGGCGCCCGCGCCGGCCTCACCGCCTTCATGGCCGGGGTGGCGCGTTCGGTGGCCCAACACAACGTCACCATCAACCACATCCTGCCGGGCTACATCGACACGGATCGCCTGCGCGGCGGCCTCGCCTTCAACGCCCAGAAGCAGAACATCTCGGTCGACCAGGCAGCGGCCAGCCAGACCAGCCAGGTCCCGGCGGGGCGCTTCGGCAACCCGGGTGAATTCGGCCAGGCCTGCGCCTTCCTCTGCAGCCAGCACGCCAGCTACATCACCGGCCACAGCCTGCTGGTCGATGGCGGGCTTTTCGAAAGTAATTTTTGAGATGACGGCGGTCCCTGCGGGACCGCCTGCGTTCAGGCGCCACGCAGGCTTCCGCGCCCGCGGGCGCGAGGGCGGCCGACCTTGCCCGGCGGCAAAGGGCGGTGCCCGCCGATAACGCCCCCGTGGGGCTACAGCGAAAAATACTTGGCCTGGGGGTGGTGGAGGACCAGGGCCGAGGTTGACTGTTCGGGGTGGAGCTGGTCCGCCTCGGCCATTTCGACGCCGATTTGTTCGGCCTCCAAAAGAGCGAGAATCTGGCGCTGGTCGGCCAGCTTGGGACAGGCCGGGTAGCCGAAGGAATAGCGTGCGCCGCGGTAGCCCTGGCGCAGCAGTGCCTCCATCTCGCGCGCGTCTTGGTGGCCAAAGCCGAGCTCGCCGCGGATGCGCTTGTGGACGTATTCGGCCAGGGCCTCGGTCAACTCGACGCCGAGCCCATGCAGATAGAGGTAATCCTGGTAGCGGTCGTCGGCGAACCAGCGGCGCGCCGTATCGGCCACCTGCTGGCCCATGGTGACGAGCTGCAGGCCGACCACGTCGCGCTGGTTCGACGATACGTCGCGCACGAAATCGGCCAGGCACAGCCCGCCCGGCCGCGGCTGGCGGGGCAGCGGAAAACGCGCGGCCTCGGCGCCGTCGTCCGCGAACAGCACCAGATCGTCGCCTTGCGCGGCTGCCTGCCAAAACCCGTAAGCCGCCCGGGGCTGGAGAATGCCCTCGTCGGCACAGGTCTCCAGCAGCCGCACCAGGATCGGCTTGACCTCGCTTTCGGCCCAGGCCCGGAACCCGGTCAGGTCGCGGCCGGCTTTGCGAAAACCCCAGTGGAACTGGTAGAGCAGACGCTCGTTGAGGTAGGGCAGCAGCGCCTCGACAGCCACTTCCTCGAGCACCCGGGCGCCCAGGAAGGGCGGCTCCGGCACCTCGGCGTCGGCAGCCAGTTCATCGCGCCTGAGCTCGATCTCGGTCCAATCGATGGGTCGCTCGGGAGGCGCCTCGGGCGTCTGGCCCAAGCGCTTTTTGCTGCTCGGCCTGGCGGCGTGCGCTTGGGCTTCGCCCAAAACGTGGGCGTCGAAGCTGCCGGCCGCCACCTTGTTGGCGAGGTCGAGGCCGCCGAAGGCGTCACGGGCATAGGCCACGCGGCCCGGGCCGTAGGCCTGGCGGCAGTCTTCCTCGACATATCGCCGGGTCAGCGCCGCGCCACCCAGAAAGACCGGCAGATCGAGGCCCTCGCGGGTCAATTCCTCGAGGTTCTCGCGCATGATGACCGTCGACTTGACCAGCAGGCCCGACATGCCGATGGCGTCGGCCTGGTGGTCGCGGGCGGCCTGGATAATGGCGGCGATGGGCTGCTTGATGCCCAGGTTGACGACCTCGTAGCCGTTGTTGGTGAGGATGATGTCGACCAGGTTCTTGCCGATGTCGTGGACGTCGCCGCGCACCGTGGCCAGCACCACGGTACCGCGGGAAGCGCCCGCGCTTTTGTCCATATGGGGCTCCAGATAGGCCACCGCGGCCTTCATGGTTTCGGCCGATTGCAGCACGAAGGGCAACTGCATCTGGCCCGAGCCGAAAAGCTCGCCCACCACCTTCATGCCGGCCAGCAAGTGGTCGTTGACGATGTCGAGCGCCGGCATGGCGGTCAGGGCCAGGTCGAGGTCTTCCTCGAGGCCCTGGCGGTCGCCGTCGACGATGCGCTGGCTGAGCCGTTCCTCGACGGCCTCGGGGCGAATTTTCTCGCTCTGGGCGGCCGACTTGCGGTCCTCGAAAAGCGCCATGAACGAAATCAGCGGATCGTATCCCTCGTCGCCGTCGTCGCCGCTCGTGGCCGGACGGCGGCGGTCGAGGATCAGATCCTCGGCCATCTTGCGTTCGTTCTCGGGGATCTTGTGCAGCGGCATGACGCGGGCCAGGTGGACGATGGCGCCGGTCATGCCGCGCTCCAGGGCCTGCGCCAAGAAGACCGAGTTGAGCACGTGCCGGGCCGGCGGATTGAGCCCGAAGGAGACGTTGGAAACGCCCAGGATGATCTGCGAGGCGGGCATCTCGGCGGCCATGGCCTCGATGGCGTCGAGAGTGTTGAGCGCCAGGCGCCGGTCGTCTTCGTTACCGGTGCAGACGGTGAAGGTGAGGGGGTCGATCAGCAGGTCCTCGGGCGGCAAGCCATGCTGCTTGCAGGCAAAATCGTAGAGCCGGCGCGCGATCTCGAGCTTGTGTTCGGTCTCCTTGGCCATGCCGCTTTCGTCGATGGTCAGCGCAATGACGGCGGCGCCGAAACGGCGCGCCAGCTTGAGGCGATCGGCCGCCGCCTGCTCGCCGTCCTCGAAATTGATCGAATTGATGACGGCCTTGCCGCCATAAAGCTTGAGCGCCGCCTCGATGACCGGAAGCTCGGTCGAATCGATGACCACCGGCGCCGGCACGGCACCGCGCATGCGGCCCAGCACCTGGCCGATGTCGGCCATCTCGTCGCGGCCCACGTAAGCCGTGCAGAGATCGACGGTGTGGGAGCCCTCGCGGGCCTGTTCGCGGCCCATGGCGACGCAGGCGTCCCAGTCCTCGGCGGCCAGCAGTTCGCGGAACTTCTTCGAGCCATTGGCGTTGCAGCGCTCGCCGATGGAGAGATAGGCGTTTTCCTGGCGCAGCGGCACCTGGCTGTAGAGCGAGGCCAGCGAGGGCGTCCAGCTTCCCGGCCGGCTCGCCGGAGCGACACCCGGGCCGCCGCCGGCCAGACCCTCGAGCATACCTCGAAGCGCCGCGATATGTTTGGGCCCGGTGCCGCAGCAACCGCCGATCAGATTGATGCCGTCCTCGCGCACGAAGCGTTCCAGCCAGCCCGCGATCTCGTCGGGACCCAGGGGATAGCGGGTTTGGCCGTCGACCAGTTCGGGCAGGCCGGCGTTGGGCTGGACCGAAATCGGCTTGGGCCAGTTCTCGCTCAACCAGCGCACGTGCTCGGCCATCTCCTGGGGGCCGGTGGCGCAGTTGAGGCCGAGGCTGTCGACCTCGAGGGCATGCAGCACGGTGGCGGCGGCGGCGATCTCGGAGCCCACTAGCAGCGTGCCCGTGGTCTCCACCGTGACCTGCACCAGGATGGGCAACTGCTGCCCGGCGGCGGCCAGGGCCAGGCGGGCGCCGTTGACAGCGGCCTTGATCTGCAGCGGGTCCTGGCAGGTCTCGATAAGAATACCGTCGACGCCGCCGGCCACCAGGCCGGCGGCCTGCACTTCGAGGGCCGCTTCCAGGCTGTCGTAATCGACGTGGCCCAGGCTGGGAAGGCGAGTGCCGGGGCCGATCGAGCCGAGTACGAAACGGCGCTTGCCGTTCTCAGCGAACTCGGCCACCGCGGCGACCGCGATCTCGGCCGCCGCGCGGTTGATCTCATGGGCCTGGTCGGCCAGCCCGTACTCGCCCAGGGTCAGCGGCGAGCCGCCGAAGGTGTTGGTCTGGATGATGTCGGAGCCGGCCTTGAGATAACCCTGGTGGATCTCGCGGACCACGTCGGGGCGGCTCAGGTTGAGGATTTCGGCGCAATTCTCATGGCCCTGGAAGTCGGCCTCGAGATCGAGCTCGAAGGCCTGCACCTGGGTACCCATGGCACCGTCGCAAAGCAGCACGCGGCTGGCCAGTTGGTCGAGCAGTTCAGTCATATTGTCCCTGTAGATTCCTGTTGCGTTGCTGTCAGCCCCGTTCCGCGGCCAGGCACAGCGGCGCCGGCCGTAGCCCCAGGCCGTGGCAGATGGCGTAGGTCAGCTCGGACCGGTTGAGGGTGTAGAAGTGGAATTCATCGACGCCCTCGGCGGCCAGGCGGCGGCACTGATCGCCGGCCACCATGGCGGCGATCAGGCGGCGCGTCTCGGGGTCGTCTTCGAGGCCGGCGAAGCTCTCGGCCAGCCAGCCCGGCACGCTGGCGCCGCAGGTAGCGGCGAAGCGCACCACTTGGGTGAAGTTGGTCACCGGCAGGATGCCCGGCACCAGGGGCACGCTGATGCCGGCCGCCCGGACGCGGTCGCGAAAGCGCAGGAAGACCTCGGGGTCGAAGAAGAACTGGCTGATGGCGCGACTGGCGCCGGCGTCGAGCTTGGCTTTCAGGTTGTCGAGATCGTATGCCGCCGAGGGCGCCTCGGGGTGGCTTTCGGGATAGGCCGCGACGGTGATCTCGAAGTCGGCCACGGCCTTCAGCCCGGCCACCAGGTCGACGGCGTAGGCGTAGCCCTGTGGGTGGGGCCGGTAATGATCCTCGCTCGCTGGTCCCTGTGGCGCGTCGCCCCGCAGCGCCACCAGATGGCGCACGCCGGCCTGCCAGTAGTCCTCGGCCACGGCGTCCACCTCGGCCCGGCTGGCGCCGATGCAGGTCAGGTGGGCGGCCGGCTCGAGCCCGGTATCCTGGACCAGGCGACGGACAGTGGCGTGGGTGCGCTGGCGGGTGCTGCCGCCGGCGCCGTAGGTCACCGAAACGAACCTGGGTGCCAGCGGCTCAAGGCGGCGGATGGCCCGCCACAGAGCCTCTTCCATTTTCTCCGATTTGGGCGGAAAGAACTCGAACGAGACCGAGATATCGGCCGGCGGCCATGGTTGGGCCTCGGGTTGCGGCAGGCGGTTGGCCAGCAGGTTCATGGCCGGGCCTCGGTCCAGGCCGGCGGCGCCACGGCTGGGCCCAGGCCCGGCGCATGGCCGGGCCAAATGACGACGGTCAGCGGTTGGCCCTCGAGGCGCACGCTGGGGCCCAGTTCCAGGCCGCAGGCGTGGAACCATTCGGCCACCTCGGTATCGCTGAAACCGAGCCGGCGGTGGGCATGGTCGTGGCGCAGCGCCTCGAGCTCGTGGGGTGCGAAGTCGACCACCGCCAGGCGTCCACCGGGCGCCAGCACCCGGGCTCCTTCGGCCAGCGCCGCCGCCGGCTGGTCGGCGAAGTGCAGCACCTGGTGGAAGGTCACGGCGTCGAGCGAAGCGTCGGCAAAGGGTAGGCGGTACATGTCGGCGTGGCGCACCTGGCAGTGGTGCAAACCGCTATCCTCGAGGCTGGCCCGGGCCACCGCCAGCATGTCGTGGCTCAGGTCGACGCCGATGCCACGGCGAATTTGCTCGGCGAAAAGTTGCAGCATCCGGCCGGTGCCGGTGCCGATGTCGAGGAAGCTGTCGATGGCGCGGTCGGCGAACAGCGCCAGCAGTGCCGCCTCGACCTCGGCCTCGGGCACGTGCAGCGAGCGGATCTCGCTCCAACACGAGGCGTTGGCCCGGAAATAGGCGTTGGCCTCGTCGGCCCGGGCCCGCTTGACCGCCTGCAACCGTTGCAGATCCTGGCCCAGGGCCGCGTCGTCGGCCGGCAGCAAGGCAATCAGGGTGCGGCCGAGTTCGCCACAGGCGCCCTCCTCGGCCAGCCGATAGAAGGCCCAGGTGCCTTCGCGCAGGCGTTCCAAAAGGCCGGCGTCGCAGAGCAGCTTGAGGTGGCGCGAGACCCGCGGCTGGCTCTGACCCAGAATCTGCGTCAGCTCCGTCACCGTGAGCTCGCCCCGGGCGCAGAGCGCCAGGATTCTCAAGCGGGTGGTCTCGCCGGCCGCCCGCAGCCCGTTGAGCAGCGCCTCCATGTCAGGTCATAGCCTCGCGGTTCATCGATCAATGCCGTCCTGTGTAGATACGCATATATAAACATATATTTATATGTATGTCGAGATCATATTGCGCCGCCCTCGGGCGGCTCCCCGATCGCCTGGAAATCCGGTGTCAAGGTCGTTGGATTTTAGGCTATATTTTGTGGCCCAACATCGATCACACCCAATATGTTGAGCGATTTGAACTTGCGGCAAAAAAGCAACAGAATCCCATTTCCTGTGGCAGGAAGCCCACGGCTGGCTGGCCAAGCGTTGCCAGTTGTGCTACTGACAAAGTCGAAGTGCCTGATCCGATCGGGGCTGGGCGGCGATGTTTGCCTTGCACCTGGCAAGCGTGCTGTGAGCTTTTTTCAAGTTCATGCAGTGCCGCCAGGGTGGCCCTGAAGCGGGATCGGAACGGGACGGAGAACGACGCGAGTGGGCAACCCGAACGGGCGACGCGTGCATGAAACAAAAGGACGCCGGATCAAGGCGGAGACAGTTGAGACGGGGAGCCCGCTAGCACCATGTTGACGGGCGTAAAACTGCGTCGTTGGTGGCTGGTCGGTATGTTGGGGGCAACGCTGGCCCTGGCCGGATCGCTGGCCGGCTGTGCCTCGTTCCCCGATTCCGATGACGCCCAGGCGGTGGCCGAGTACAAGGCCGCCAACGATCCGCTGGAACCGCTGAACCGTTATTTCTTCGAACTCAACCGCGGCCTGGATATGCTGCTGCTGCGCTGGGTGGCCGAGATCTACCGTGACGCCGTGCCCGATGTGGGCCGCTCGATGGTCAAGAACTTCCTCGACAACCTGCGCTCGCCGGTGATCTTCGGCAACGACCTCTTGCAGGGCGAGTTCCAGCGGGCCGGCGAAACCGGTGGCCGCTTCATCATCAACAGCACGGCCGGCATCCTGGGGCTGTTTGACGTGGCCTCGTACGAACGCGCCGGCGGTCTCGAATTCCACAACGAGGATTTCGGCCAAACGCTCGGGGCCTGGGGCGTCAACGAAGGGCCCTACCTGGTGCTGCCGTTGCTCGGCCCCTCGCCGGTGCGCGACACGTTCGGGCTGGTCGGCGACTACTTCATGGACCCGGTCTACTATTACGCCCGCAACGTCGACCGGCCGCTGATACCGGCCGTACGCTTTACGCTCCGGGCCATCGATTCGCGGTCGCGCAACATCGAGACCCTGGACGAGATCGAGCGTTCGGCCATCGACCTCTACGCCACCATCCGCAGCCTCTACCGGCAGCGCCGCAACGACGAGATCCGCAACGGCCAGCCGGCACCGACCGTACCCATGCCCGAAATCTCCATTGACATGGACGACGCGATCGGCGACGAACGCGCTTCAGCAAAGCCCGAATAAGCCAGATCCCGCGCCATATGTTTCTTCGCCGCTTCGTCCCCCTCGCGTTGCTTGGCCTGCTGCTTGGCGCCAGCGGGGCCGCGCGCGCCGACGACGAGGGGGCGACGGATTTCATCCAGACGCTGGGCGACGAGTTCGTGGCCGTGCTGGCCGACAAGGAACTGCCGGCCGAGCGCCGGCTGGAAGAGTTTCGCCGCCTCTTTATCGAGAGCTTCGACGTCGCCACCATCAGCCGCTTCGCGCTGGGCCGCTACTGGGGCCGCGCCAGCAAGAGCCAGCGCCAGGAATACGGCCGGCTTTTCAGCGACTACATAGTCAACACCTATTCGGCCCGCCTGGGCCAGTATTCGGGTGAGAAAGTCGTCGTCGGCGAGACGCGCAACGACCGCAAACGCGACCGCATCGTCGCCAGCAAGATCGTGCCCCCCGAAGGCAAGCCGGTGCGCCTCGACTGGCGGCTGCGCCGCCGCGGCGAGGACTTCAAGATCGTCGACGTCATCATCGAGGGCGTCAGCATGGCCATCACCCAGCGCGACGCCTTCGCCTCGGTCATCCGCCGCGGCGGCGGCAAGGTCGAGAGCCTGCTCGAAGAGTTGCGCTCGAAGGTCCGCGGCGAGGAAGGTTAGCGCCGGACGGCGAACGGCAAATCAGCCAGCGCTACGCGGCGCTTTGAGACTCGCCTACAAACACCTCCGTCGGCTGCCAATTTTCGAGGCTCTGCTTGGCGTCATAGAGATCAACGCCGCGCTGAAGGTTGAGCCAGAGGTCGGCGCTGGTTCCGAGCACGCCCCCGACCTTGTAGGCCAGGCTAACGCCTACCCGCACCTTGCCGTGGATCACATTGCTCATGTGCTTTTGGCTGACGCCGATGGCCCGGGCGAAGCGACTGATCGAGATGCCACGCGGCTTGAGATAATGCTCGAGCAGAATCGTACCGGGTGGCGTGGGTCTGCGATTTCTGGGCAACATGAAGTTTCCTTTCTTCTTTCCACTTTGTTCCACCGGTATCAATGGTAGTCCTCGAAATTCAAATCAGCGAACTCTCCATCCTCATATTTGAAGGTAACCCGCCAGTTGCGGCTGACGATCATTGCGAAGGTGCCCTTGCGGTTTCCTTCGAGCTCGTGAAAGCCCCAGACATCTTCGCAATCGCCAAGATCCACGGCCGCCCCAAGATGATCCAAAATCATGGTCGCGGCAGCAGCGAATTGCTTGCCCAGTCTGCGGTGGGAGCCGTTGTGGAACAGCTCCCGTAATCCCTTGTGCTTGATGTTCCTGATGGCCATTGTAGGCGATACCTATCTATAACCCAATAGGTAATATAACCTGTCGGGTAGTATGTGATCGCATGCTTTGATTCTGCTGCCCGGCTCGGTGCCCTCAATCCCGGTGCAGCGGCTTGTATCGGATGCGGTGGGGTTGCTCGGCCTCGGCGCCGAGGCGGCGTTTGTAATCTTCCTCGTAGGCCTCGTAGTTGCCCTCGAACCACTCGACGTGACTGTCGCCCTCGAAGGCCAGGATATGGTTGGCGATGCGGTCGAGGAACCAGCGGTCATGGCTGACCACGACGACGCAGCCGGCGAACTCCAGGAGCGCTTCTTCCAGCGCCCTGAGCGTGTCGACGTCGAGATCGTTGGTGGGCTCGTCGAGCAGCAGCACGTTGGCGCCCGATTTCAGCATCTTGGCCAGGTGTACGCGGTTGCGCTCGCCGCCCGAGAGCTGGCCCACCTTCTGCTGCTGGTCGGCGCCACGAAAGTTGAAGGACCCGACATAGGCCCGGCTGGGCATCTTGCGCTTGCCCAGTTCGACCTCGTCGAGGCCGTCGGAGATCTCCTCCCACACGGTCTTGCCGGCATCCAGGCTGTCGCGCGACTGGTCGACGTAGCCCAGCGCCACCGTATCGCCGATGCGAACCGCTCCCTTGTCGGGCTGCTCCTGCTCCGTCAGCAGGCGCAGGAACGTGGTTTTGCCGGCGCCGTTGGGGCCGATGACGCCGACGATGGCGCCGGGCGGCAGGCGTAGCGAAAGATCGTCGATCAAGAACTGGTCGCCGTAGGCCTTGGAGACGCCCTCCAGGTCGATCACCAGATCGCCCAGCCTGGGCCCCGGCGGCACCATGATCTGGGCCTCGGCCCGGACCTTCTCGTGCTCCTCCGAAAGCAATGCCTCGTAGGCGCTGACGCGGGCCTTCGACTTGGCCTGTCGGGCCCGAGGCGACTGCTGGATCCATTCCAGCTCGCGCGCCAGGGTGCGCCGCCGCGCGTCCTCCTGGCGGCCTTCCTGTTGCAGCCGGGCCTGCTTTTGCACCAGCCAGCCGGAATAGTTGCCCTCGAAGGGAATGCCGCGGCCGAGGTCGAGCTCGAGGATCCAGCCGGCCACGTTGTCGAGGAAATAGCGGTCATGGGTGACCGCCACCACGGTGCCGGGGTAGTCCTTCAAGAAGCGCTCGAGCCAGGCCACGCTTTCGGCATCGAGATGGTTGGTCGGCTCATCCAGGAGCAACATGTCGGGGCGCTCGAGCAGCAAGCGGCACAAGGCCACGCGGCGGCGCTCGCCGCCCGACAGCGTCTCGACCGCGGCCTCGCCGGGCGGGCACCTCAGCGCGTCCATGGCGATCTCGATGGTGCGGTCCAGGTCCCAGGCGTCGAGGGCGTCGATCTGTTCCTGCACCTCGCCCTGTTCGGCGATCAGGGCGTTCATCTCGTCGTCGTCCATGGGCTCGGCGAATTTGGCGCTAACTTCCTCGAAACGGTCCAACAGCGCCTTGGTCTCGGCCACCCCGTCCATGACGTTGCCCAGCACGCCCTTGGCCGGGTCGAGCTCGGGCTCCTGGGCCAGGAAACCAACCCGCACGCCCTCGGCCGGCCAGGCCTCGCCGGCGAACTCGGTCTCGATGCCGGCCATGATGCGCAACAGCGTCGACTTGCCGGCGCCGTTGAGGCCCAAGACGCCGATCTTGGCGCCGGGGAAGAACGAGAGACGAATATCCTTCAGCACCTCGCGGCCGCCGGGAAAGGCCTTGGTCAGGCCGTTCATCACGTAGATGTATTGGTAACTTGCCATGGAATTTTCCGCCGTTTTCGGGGCCCCAAAATACAGCCCTTTCAGCCGGGGGCAATAAGGCGTTACCGTCGGCCCTTCCGGGCTGGCAAACAAACAAAGTGGATCGGACCCGTGACCATAGATCTTTCCCGCATCCGGGCGCTCACCTTCGATGTCGGCGGCACCGTTTTCGACTGGCAGAGCACCATCATCGGCGCCGTCGGCGAACTCGCCCAGGCCAAGGGGGCCTCCGTCGACGCCGAGGCCTTCGCCCGCACCTGGCGGGCCGCCATGTTCGGCCACTTGGTGGCCATGAATAAGGGTGAGGCTGAGGTCATGAACGCCGACGGCATGCACAGGAAGGCGCTCGACGGCATGGACGAAGCCTTCGCTGACCTCGCGCTAAGCCCGACCGAGAAGGACGATCTGACCCGGGCCTGGCACCGCATGCCGGCCTGGCCGGGAGTGCCCGAGGCCATCGCGGCGCTGCGTCAGCGCTACGTGGTCTCGATCCTCTCGATCCTCAGCGTGCCCATCCTGGTGGGCTCGTCGAGGACCGCGGGCATCGATTGGGATTTGATCCTGTCTTGCGAATTCCTACCGGCCTACAAGCCCGAGCCCGAATCCTACCAGGGCGCCGTTGGCCTGCTGGCCATGCAACCCGACCAGGTGATGATGGTGGCGGCGCATCCCTTCGACCTGCGCGGCGCCCGCGCCGCCGGCCTGAGGACCGCCAACCTGCAGCCCAACCTCAGCGAGCCCAACGAATTCCTGCCGCCCGAAAGCGAGCCCGGCGAGTTCGACATCGAAGCCGAGAATTTCGCCGATCTGGTGCGCCAGCTTTGTCCTTGAGGGCGGAGTCTGGGGGAAGCGGATGGTTGACCACAGAGGCACAGAGACGCAGAGAAGATTCGGGGTCGCCCCCTACGGAATCTCTGTGCCTCTGTGCCTCTGTGGTTCCCTACCCCACTTTGAGTAATTCGCGGACTGGGACTAATTAATTCGGGGACCAATTAACTCGCGGAAGGGCACCCGCGCCTTCAGGCCTCGTCCTCGGCGACCTCGAAATCGATGAGCAGGGTGCCTTCCTCGACCTGGGCGCCCTCGGCCACGTGGACGCCGGCAATGCGGCCACTCATGGGCGCGGCCAAGGTGTGTTCCATCTTCATGGCGTCCATCACCACCAGGGGCTCGCCCCGGTCGACCTCGGCGCCGGCTTCGACCAGCAGGCTGACGACGCGACCCGGCAATGGCGCCGCCACCGTCGAGCCGCCGTCCTCCTCGACCTCGCCGGCCGCCAGCGGGTCGTGGAATCCCAAACGGTAGGTGGTGCCCTCGACCACGATGGTGATGTCGTTGCCGCTGCGCCAGGCCCCGGCCGAGGTGCGCACGCCGGCGACGCGAGCTTCGAGCCGGCCGTCCTCGCCCAGATTTCCCTGGACCTCGACTTCGCCGTCGGGCAACTCGAGGAGATATAGCCCCTCGGCACCGGGCGGGTAGAGGACGGTGATGGTGATTTCGCGCTCGCCATCGACCAGGGCGAACTCGTCGTGGCCGGTGTCGTTGAGGCGCCAGCCGTTGACCCGGTTGAAGGGCGAATAAGGATCGTGAGAGGCGGCGGCGGCGACCTGGGCCTCGGCTTCGCGGCTGAGCAGTACGTGAAGTGCCGCCAGCGCCAGGGCGCGGTCGGGGGCGGGCTCGGGCGGCGGCACCAATTCATCGAGATGACGCTCGATGAAGCCGGTGTCGAAATCGCCCGCGGCAAAGGCCGGATGGGCGGCGATGCGGCCGAGGAATTCGATGTTGGTGATGACGCCGGCCAGGTGGACGTCGGCCAGCGTGCGCTTGAGGCGGCGCAAGGCCTGGCTGCGATTGCGCTCCCAGACCACCAGCTTGGCGATCATGGGATCGTAGTAGGGCGTCACCAGATCGCCCTGGACAACGCCGGCGTCGACCCGCACGTGCGGCCCCTCGGCCGGCATCTGCAGCCATTCCAGGCGGCCGGGCGAGGGCAGGAAGCGTTTTCGCGGGTTCTCGGCATAAAGCCGCACCTCGATGGCGTGGCCCTGGCTGGTCACCTGGTCCTGGCTTAGCGGCAGGGGCTCGCCGGCGGCCACCCTGAGCTGCCATTCGACCAGATCCAGGCCGCAGGTCATCTCGGTCACCGGGTGCTCGACCTGCAGCCGGGTGTTCATCTCCATGAAATAGAATTTTGCTTCGTCGAAGCCGGCGCCCGAGTCGACGATGAACTCTACGGTACCGGCGTTCTGGTAGCCGATGGCCGCGGCGGCGGCCACGGCGGCCTGGCCCATGGCCTGGCGCATGGCCTCGGGCAGCCCCGGCGCTGGCGCTTCCTCGACCACCTTCTGGTGGCGCCGTTGCAACGAGCAATCGCGCTCGAAAAGATGGATGACGTTGCCCTCGGCATCGCCGAAGACCTGCACCTCGATGTGGCGCGGACCCGAGACGAAACGCTCGATCAACATGCGCTCGTCGCCAAAGGCGCCACGAGCCTCGCGCCTGGCGCCAGCCAGCTCGCGGGCGAAGGCGTCGGCCTCGGTGACCAGCCGCATGCCCTTGCCGCCGCCGCCGGCCGAGGCCTTGATCAGCACCGGGTAGCCGGTTTCCTGGGCCTCCCGGGCCAGCACCTTGTCGTTTTGATCCTCGCCGTGATAGCCCGGCACCACCGGCACCCCGGCCTCGGCCATCAGGGCCTTGGCGGCGTGTTTTTGCCCCATGGCGCGGATGGCCGCGGCGGGCGGGCCGATGAAGACCAGCTCGGCGGCGGCGCAGTCCTCGGCGAACTCGGCGTTCTCGGACAAGAAACCGTAACCCGGATGCAGCGCCTGGGCCCCGGCGTGGCGCGCCACCTCGAGAATACGGCCGGCGTTGAGGTAGCTCTCGTTGGCCGCCGGCGGCCCGATCAGGTAGGCCTCGTCGGCCATCTCGACGTGCACGGCAGCAGCATCGGCTTCGGAATAAACGGCCACCGTGCGCACCCCCAGGCGGCGGGCCGTGCGTATCACGCGGCAGGCGATTTCGCCGCGGTTGGCGATGAGGATCTTGTCGAACATGGGGAACCGGAGCTTACAAACAGAAGACCCGTGCTACCACTCCGGCTTGCGCTTGTCGAGGAAGGCGCTGAGGCCCTCGATGCCCTCGGCGCTGGCGCGGCGCGTGGCGATGCGCAGCGCCGTGTCCTCGATCATGGCGTCGTCGACCGGCCGCGCCCGCACCGCCGCCACCAGGTCCTTGGCGGCCCGCGCCGCCTTGGGCGCGGCCTCGTGGATATGGCGCAGCAAGCGGTCGCGGGCGGCAAGCATCTCGCCGCCGTCGGTGACCACGATGTGCACCAAGCCCATGCGCTTGGCCTCTTTGGCATCGAAGCTCTCGCCGGTGATGAAGTAGCGCCGCGCCTGGCGCGTGCCGATGGCGCTGATGACGTAGGGCGAGATGGTGGCCGGCGTCAGGCCCAGGCGCACTTCGGAGAAGGCGAATTTGGCGCTCTTGACCGCCACCGCGATGTCGCAGGCGGCGATCAGGCCGACGCCGCCGCCGAAGGCCGAGCCCTGGACCAGCGCGATGGTGGGCAGCGGCATCGAGTTGAGGCGGTACAAGAGGCGGCCCAGAAGGCGGGCGTCGGCGAAATTTTCCTCCTCCGAGAAGCCGGCGGCCTGCTTCATCCACTCGACGTCGGCGCCGGCGCTGAAGGTTTGGCCGCGCGAGGTGATGACCACCACCCGGGTTTCTTCGTCCGCGGCCACCTGGTCGAGTTTTTTCATGAGATCGGCGACGACCTCGTCGTCGAAGGCGTTGTGAACGTCGGGCCGGTTGAGGATGATGGTGGCCACGCCCTCGCTATCCTGCTGCAGCAGTACCTTGCCCACGCTCATGCGATCAGTCTCCCTTGACGCAGCCGCTTGGCCCTGACTTCCTCAACCTACCTCTACATCCTGAAAACACCGAAATTGGTCTTCTCGACCGGCTGGTTGAGCGCCGCCGAAAGCGACAGCGCCAGCACCATGCGGGTGTCGGCGGGATCGACGATGCCGTCGTCCCAGAGCCTGGCCGAGGCGTAGTAGGGGTGCCCCTGGCTCTCGTACTGGGCCTTGATGGGCTCTTTGAAGGTCTCTTCGTCGGCCGCCGGCCAGTCCTCGCCGTCGGCCTCCATGTAGTCGCGCTTGACCTGGGCCAGCACGGCCGCGGCCTGGTCGCCGCCCAGCACCGAGATGCGCGCGTTGGGCCACATCCAGAGGAACCGCGGGCCGTAGGCCCGGCCGCACATGCCGTAGTTGCCGGCCCCGAAGGAGCCGCCGATGATGATGGTGATCTTGGGTACGTTGGCGCAGGCCACGGCCGTCACCATCTTGGCGCCGTCCTTGGCGATGCCGCCGGCCTCGTATTTGGCCCCGACCATGAAGCCGGTGATGTTCTGCAGGAAGATCAGCGGTATGCCGCGTTGGCAGCATAGCTCGATGAAGTGCGCTCCCTTGAGTGCCGATTCCGAGAACAGCACGCCGTTGTTGGCCACAATGCCCACAGGATAGCCGTGGATGCGCCCGAAACCTGTGACCAGCATCACACCGTAGAGTTTCTTGAATTCGTCGAATTCGCTGCCGTCGAGCAGCCGCGCGATGACTTCGCGCACGTCATAGGGGATGCGCACGTCCTTAGGGATAAGGCCGTGCAGCTCGGCCGGATCGTATTTCGGCTCGCGGGCCGGTGCCAGCGTCAAGTTGGGGGCTTTTTGGCGGTTGAGGTTGGCCACCACGCGGCGCGCCATGCGCAAGGCGTGGCGGTCGTCCAAGGCATAGTGGTCGGTGACGCCCGAGGTCCGGGAATGGACGTCGGCGCCGCCCAGTTCTTCCGGCGTGACGATTTCACCGATGGCGGCTTTCACCAGCGGCGGCCCGCCGAGAAAGATGGTGCCCTGCTTGCGCACGATGATGGATTCGTCCGACATGGCCGGGATGTAGGCGCCACCGGCCGTGCACGAGCCCATGACCACGGCGATCTGCGGGATGCCGGCGCCCGACAGCGTGGCCTGGTTGTAGAAGATGCGGCCGAAGTGTTCGCGATCGGGAAAGACCTCGTCCTGTTGGGGCAGGTTGGCGCCGCCCGAATCGACGAGATAGATGCAGGGCAGGTTGTTGAAGCGCGCGATCTCCTGGGCCCTCAGGTGCTTCTTCACCGTCAGGGGAAAGTAGGAGCCGCCCTTGACGGTGGCGTCGTTGGCCACGATGACGCATTCCGTACCCTCGACACGGCCGATGCCGGTAACGATGCCGGCACCGGCGATGTTGTCGCCATACATGTCGTGAGCGGCGAGCTGCGAGAGCTCGAGGAAGGGCGAGCCCGGATCCAGGAGCCGGCGCACGCGCTCACGCGGCAAAAGCTTGCCGCGCTTGAGGTGCCGCGTTCGCGATTTCTCGCCGCCGCCCAGCTTGATCCGGCCGATTTGCTTTCTCAGGTCGTCGACCAGGCCAGCCATGTGGGCGGCGTTTTCGGCGTAGCTCTCGCTGCGCGGATCCAGGCTGCTCTCGAGCACGGTCATGACGCCGTCCGGAAATTTTCCTTCGCCACGGACTCCTACTCCCTATCCAACGGCTGCCGCCTCTTTTAGCATGGCCGGCGGCGGTTGGCGTCCATCTAGTACCCACTCGAACAAACGGTGCAGCATGACCTATCAGGCTTTCGATCTCAGCGGCAAGGTGGCACTGGTCACGGGCGGCAACGGCGGTATCGGACTGGGCATGGCCGAGGCCGCGGCCCAGGCCGGCGCCGACGTCTGCATCTGGGGCCGCAACGAGGAAAAGAACGCCGCCGCCGTGGCCCAGCTCGAGGCCGCCGGCGCCAAGGCGCTGGCGCTGCCCGTCGACGTCGTCGACCAGGCAGCCGTCAAGGACGGCATGGCCCGCACCATCGCCGAGTTCGGCCGTATCGACGCCTGCTTCGCCAATGCCGGTGCCAGCACCCGGGGCAAGACCATCCTCGACATCACGGCCGAGGAATGGCACCGCATCATCTCGGTCAACCTGGACGGCGCCTTCTACACCATGCAGGCGGCGGCGGCGCACATGGCGGAACGGGCCCAGGCCGGCGACCCGGGCGGCCGTATCATCGGCACCGCCAGCCTGGCCGCCGTCTCCGGCGCGCCGGGCAACGAGCACTATGCCGCCACCAAGGGCGGCCTGATCTCGATGATCCGGGCCATGGCGGTCGGCCTGGCGCGCTACGGCGTCACCGTCAACGCCGTGCTGCCGGGCTGGATCGAAACCGCCATGACGGCCGACGCTTTCGCCTGGAAGAAATTCGAAGATGCCGTGCTGCCGCGCATCCCCATGCGGCGCTGGGGCAAGCCCGAGGACTTCGGCGCCATCGCCGTCTACATCATGTCGGACGCCTCGGCCTACCACACCGGCGAAACCTTCATGATCGACGGCGGGTATTTTTTGTTCTAAAGCGCGATGCGGGCCGGAGGCTGGCCACGGTCCTGGCGCGCCACCATCTCGGCAAAGGCGGCTTCCAGGTGGCCGACCAATTGGGCGGTGTCGAAAAGCGCGCAGCTCTCGCGGCCCTGCCGCAGGCGCCGGCGCAGGTCTTGAAGACGAGCCGGGTCACGGGCCAGCGCCAACGCCGTTTCTTCGTACTCGGCCGGCGATGCGGCTATCAGTTCATCGATTCCGGCCGCCGCCACCAGGCTGGCGCCAACCCGGGCGGAAAAGTTGGCGCCGGGGCAGGTCAGTACCGGCACCCCGGCCCACAGCGCGTCGCTGGCCGTGGTGTGGGCGTTGCAGGTGATGGTGTCGAGAAAAAGATCGGCCGCCTGGCAGCGTGCCAGATGGGCCTCGGGCTGGAGGCGCGGGGCGGCGATCAGGCGCTCGCCGGCCAAACCCCGAGACGCGGCCTCACGGCGTAAATTCTCCAGGGTCTCGGGGTGATCCACCAGCAGCCACAGCACTGCCCCGGGCAGACCTTCGAGGATGTCAAGCCACAGCCTCAGGCTGGCGGCGTCGATCTTGCGTGAGACGTTGAAGCAGCAGAAAACAAACCCCTCGGGCAGCCCCAGCTCGGCCCGCCCGGGCATTGGCCCCAGCGCCATGGCGCGGTAGCTGTTGACCTGGTAGCTCTCGGGCAGCAAAACCGGCGCCTCGCTGACGAAGGCCTCGTTTTCGGGCGGCAGCACCCGGTGGTCGGCAATCATGTAATCCATGTAGGCCGCCCCCGTGGTGCCGGGAAAGCCCAGATAGGAAACCTGCAGCGCCGCGCCCCGCAGCGCGAAGATGCGGGCCCGGTTGCCGCTGACGAAGCCGTCCAGGTCGACCAGCACGTCGAGGCGGTCGCGGCGCATGGTGTCGGCGGCCTGGCGGTCGGAGTGGCCGGAGAGGTCGTGGAAGATGTCCATGTCGGCGACGATGCGTCGGCGCAGCTCGGAGCCGTCGCTGGGTTTGAGGCCGTAGCCGATGATCTCGAAGCGCCCGCGGTCGTGGTGGCGGAACATGTCCTGCACCAGGTGGCCGGTGGCGTGGCCGGCGAACTGGCCCGAGGCATAGCCGATGCGTAGCCGCTGGGCGCGGCGGGGCGAGAGGGGGGGACGGCCCTCATCGCTGCCCGCCCCAGGGCTGGTGGTGGCGGCGATGGCGCCGGCGCGGTCGCCGGCCAGGCGCTGAAAGTCGGCCGGGGGCAGATCGAGGAAGCAGGCCAGGAAGGGATCGATGGGGCTGGGTTGGCCGGCCGCCAGGGCCGCCGCCGCCAAGGCGTCGAGCTCGCTGGTTGCCGCTTCCAGTTCGGCGAAGCGGCAGAGCGTCATCAAGGCGTAGACCAGGTTGCCCAGTACGCCGCCGTTGTCGGGGTCGAGCTCGAGCGCCCGGCGATAGCAGCTTACGGCTTCCTGCCAGCAGCCCAGCTCGCGCTGCACGTCACCCAGGTTGGACCAGGCGATATCGAGCTCGGCATCGAGCTCGACGGCACGTTGCAGGCGCTCGGCGGCGGCCGTGAAATCGCCGCTGCGAAACAGCAGGTGGCCCAGGTTGCTGAACACCAGTGCCGCCTCGGGATCGAGTTCGGCCGCGCTTTCCAGGCTGCTCCGGGCCGCCGCCGCCAGGCCCAGCTCGGCCTGCACCACACCCAACTTTCCCAGAGCTTCGGCGTGGTTGGGATGATGGCGCAGCAGCGCCGCGAAGCACTCGGCCGCCGCCTCGAGTTGGTGGGCTGCGGCCTGCAGGCCGCCAAGCCGCAGCAGGGCTTCCAGGTTGTCCGGCTCGCGCACCAGGATCTCTTGGCAGAGCGCCATGGCCTGGCCGCCCTGCCCCGCCGCTTCCAGTTCGGCCGACCGGGCCAGAAGTTCGTGTAGCGCCATGAGGAACCCCCGCCCCCGGGGACGGGACGTGTTTCGAGACGACGCTGAATCTACACCAAAATGGGCCGGGGTATTTCGAGCTTGCGCCGAATCCTCCGATGTCGGCGCCTTTTGTGCATCTTTGCCTCAGTGCTGATGGCGGTGGACGAAGGTCGTCCGGTGCACCCGCGGCTGGCCGGGAAGCCGAATGCCGAAGCTGAGCTCGAAGGTCTGCCCGGTGGACATGGCGAAATAATTGCAGTAGCTGACGGCCCCGGCGGTTTCCGTCGCCGCCATGACCCGCTCGTTGCCCACCAGGCCCAGCTCCGACACCCGGCCCGCGACTTCGGCCCCGTCTACGCGTTGGCCGGTGCGGCGATCGAAAAGCGCCACCAGCACGTGGTGCAGATTCTTGCCTTTCGGCAGCACCCCGGGATGGTCCTTGACCTGCTCGACGGCCGTGATGCCGAGATGGACATCGAGACCGTCGACCACGTGGTAACGCTCGCCAAGATGCCCGGCCAGGGCGGCCGGCCACCAGAGCAGCGCCAGCACGACGCCAGAGAGGCCTATTCTCCTTATCATAAGCATGCCCAACCCCCTTTTCCGGTGGAGGGTGGGAAGGGTTTCGGCAGGATCCGGACGAAGGCTCGCGACCGCATCCTGCCCGCCCGCCGGTTCGACACGAGGTAACGGGCGAGGGACTCCACCGCGTTCAGGCTAGCCCCGCCCAGGATCCCTGTCGCCGTGGCATATGGTCACGCCCCCCCCTCACGTCCCGCCTCACGTCCCGCATCACAAAACAGTGAATCGCGGTGACTTGCCAAGCCGCCGCCGGGCCCCGACCATGGGGCGGCGAAAATTCCGCCACCATGAGGTCCGCCATGCCCAGCGCCCGCACTTTTTCGTTCCTGGCCGCCGCCGTGTTGCTGGTGGTGGCCCTGGCCATGGGCTGGAGCCAGGTTTCGGCGGGTTCCGGTTCCTCGCCCCAATCGTGGAAATTCGAATGGCCGCGCACCGATTTTGCCAAGACCTCGGTGGACTTCGACGAAATCATGTCGGGCGGGCCGCCCAAGGACGGCATTCCCTCGATCGACAAGCCCAAGTTCGTGGCCCTCGAGGCGGCCGGACATCTCAAGGGCAGCGAGCCGGTCATTGGTTTGACGCTGGGCGGCGAAATGCGGGCCTACCCCATTCAGGTGCTGATGTGGCACGAGATCGTCAACGACGTCATCGCGGGCGTGCCGGTGGCGGTGACGTATTGCCCGCTGTGCAACGCCGCCATCGTCTTCGACCGCCGTCTCGATGGCCGCGTGCTGGAGTTCGGCACCACCGGCAAGCTCAGGCGATCGGACCTGGTGATGTACGACCGCCAGACCGAAAGCTGGTGGCAGCAGTTCCTCGGCCAGGCCATCGTCGGCGAGTTGCTCGGCAAGACCCTCGAGGTCTTGCCGGCCAGACTCGAATCCTTCGCCCGCTTCCGCCAACGCGCCCGCACGGCCGGCCAAGCGGCCCAGGTCCTGGTGCCCAACAACGACGGCCTGCGGCGCTATGGTGCCAATCCCTACGTCGGTTACGACAGCCTCGAGCGGCCCTGGCTCTATGGCGGTGCCATGCCGGCCAAGGTGGCGCCCTTGTCGCGCGTGGTGTCGCTGCAGTTGCCTGGCGGCGGGCGCGCGGCCTGGAGCATTCCCCTGCTGCGGCGGCAAAAGCGCATCGAGACCAGCCAGGGGCTGATCATCACCTGGCAGCCGGGCCAGGCCTCGGCCCTGGACCAGGCCGTCATCAGCCAGGGCTTCGACGTGGGCAACGTGGTGGTTCAGCGCCGTACCGCCAAAGGCCTGATCGACGTGCCCTACGGCGTCGATTTTGCTTTTGCTTTCCACGCCTTCTTCCCCGACGCCCCCATTCACGGCGAATAAGCCGGGCTCAACCCACACAAAAACCCCCCGGCAAAGCCATTTCCTGGTGGCAGGGGGGTTGAGGTATTATGTCTATTGTGGGCTTGCCGCCCGCAGGGAAGGGACGATGGCCAGGAAATCCGGCAGCCTGACGCCGCGCAGTTCGCGGACCCAGGTCGACGAATTCATCAAGCAGGTGGCGACGCGGCCGGCGCTTAGGCCGGAGGCTGCCCGCGGCCGCCTGATCTTCGCCCTCGACGCCACCGCCAGCCGCCAGCCGGCCTGGGACCGGGCCTGCCACATCCAGGCCGAAATGTTCAACGAAACCGCGGCGCTTGGCGGCCTCGAGGTGCAGATGGCCTACTACCGCGGCTTCGGCGAATTCCGGGCCGGCAGCTGGTCGGCCAACTCGCATGACCTGGTGCGCCAGATGGGGGCCGTTTATTGTCTCGGCGGCCACACCCAGATCGAGCGCGTGCTGCGCCACGCCATCGATGAGACGCGCAAAAAGGCGGTCAACGCCCTGGTCTTCGTCGGCGATTGCATGGAGGAAGATGTCGACGGGCTTTGCCAACTGGCCGGCGAGTTGGGCATGCTGCGGGTGCCGGCCTTCGTCTTCCAGGAGGGCCAGGAGCCGGTGGCGCGCCAGGCCTTCGAGCAGATTGCCCGGCTCAGCGGTGGCGCCTATTGCAGTTTCGACGCCTCCAGCGCGCAGCAGTTGCGCGAGCTGCTGAGTGCCGTTGCGGTCTACGCCGCCGGCGGCCGCCGGGCGCTCAAGGACTACAGCCGCCGGGCCGGCCGCGAGGTCATGCTGTTGACCAGCCAACTCGGATCGGGTTGAGCCATGCCCTGGCTGGTCCTTGGCCTCAGCGTTCTGATCGCCTTGATCCTGGCCGCCCGCTGGTTCATCAGCGCCGATCCCAAGCTGCTGGCCCGACTGCTCAAGTGGGGCAGCCTGGGCCTGTTGGTTCTGGTCGCGGCATTTTTGGCCCTCACCGGCCGGCTGGTCCTGGCGCTGCCCTTGGCCATCCTGCTGCTGCCGCTGATCAGGGGCTGGCTGCGCCGCCGCATGGGTCTCGCGCCGGGCGGCGGATTTGGCGGCCTGGGCGGTTTTGGGGGCTTTGGCCGCTTCGGCGCCGGGCCTTCGCAGGGGCAGTCCTCGGAAGTCGAGACCGACATGCTGAGCATGACGCTGGACCACGATTCCGGCGCCATCAGCGGCACCATCAAGAAAGGCCGTTTCGGCGGCCAGCAGCTCGTCGACCTGGATCTTGGCGACCTTTTCAAGTTGCTCGACGAGTGCCGCCAAAAGGACCCCGAATCGGCTACCGTGATAGAAGCCTACCTCGACCGCATCGTGCCTGACTGGCGTGGCGATGAGAGCGCTGAAAACAGCGCTGGCGCCGCCGGCACCCGGGGCGCCATGAGCCGCGAGGAGGCCTGGCGTATCCTCGGCCTCGAGCCCGGCGCCAGCACCGACGAGATCCGCGAGGCGCACCACCGCCTGATGCTGAAACTGCATCCCGACACCGGCGGTTCGACCTATCTGGCCAGCCAGATCAACCAAGCCAAGGAAGTTCTGGAAAGCTCCTAGAACACTTTCCGACCGGGCTTGCCAGGTTGGCGTGGGCGTGGCAAAAAGCAGCGCCTGCCGGCCCGGCCCGGCGGCAGCAGGAAAAAGGGCGCCATGACGACAAAGGTGAAGAAGGCCGTCTTTCCAGTCGGCGGGCTGGGCACGCGTTTCCTTCCGGCCACCAAGGCCCTGCCCAAGGAAATGATGCCGGTGGTCGACAAGCCATTGATCCATTATGCCGTCGAGGAGGCGGTGGCGGCCGGCATCGAGGAATTCATCTTCGTCACCGGCCGCGGCAAGAGCGTCATCGAGGATCACTTCGACCAGTCCTACGAGTTGCGTGCCGAGCTGGCGGCGCGCCACAAGACATCCGAGATCGCCGCACTCGACGCCTGGCTGCCGCCGGCCGGTGCCGTCGCCTATACCCGCCAGCAAGTGCCCAAGGGGCTCGGCCATGCCGTCTGGTGCGCCCGCAACCTGGTCGGCGACGCGCCTTTCGCGGTGCTTCTGGCCGACGACCTGGTGCTGGCCGAGAAGCCCTGCCTGGCCCAGATGATCGAGGCCCACGGCGAGACCGGCGGCAACCTGGTGGCGGTGATGGACGTGCCGCGCGAGCACACCCGGCGCTATGGCGTGCTCGAGGTGGGCGAGACGCGCGGCCCCTTGGTCGAAGTCAAGGGGCTGGTGGAAAAGCCGGCCCCGGCCGAGGCACCGTCCACGCTTTCGGTGATCGGGCGCTATATCCTGCAGCCCGAGGTCTTCGGCCACATCGAGCGCCAGGACCCCGGCGCCGGCGGCGAGATCCAGCTCACCGACGCCCTGGCCCGGATGATCGGCGACGATCCCTTCCACGGCTTCCGCTACCAAGGTACCCGCTTCGATTGCGGTGACAAGGTCGGCTTCATCCAGGCCAATATTGCTTTCGCCCTGGCCCGCGACGACCTGCGCGAGGGCGTCGGCGCCTACCTCAAGACTCTCGACCTCGACGCCTGACGGGGCGCGCCCTGAGAACGGAGAACCGCTAATGCGAATTGCCATGATCGGCACGGGCTACGTCGGCCTGGTCTCGGGCGCCTGCTTTTCCGAGTTCGGCGTCGACGTCACCTGCGTCGACAACGACGGCCCCAAGATCGCCACCCTGGAGGCTGGCGAGGTGCCCATCTTCGAGCCCGGCCTGGCCGACCTGGTGGCGCGCAACGTGGCCGCCGGCCGGCTTTCTTTCAGCACCGAACTGGGGCCGGCAGTGGCCGCGGCGGACGCCGTTTTCATCGCCGTCGGCACACCCAGCCGCCGCGGCGACGGCGACGCCGACCTGAGTTATGTCTTCGCCGCCGCCGAGGAAATCGCCGACGCCCTCGAGGGCTATACCCTGGTGGTGACCAAGTCGACGGTGCCGGTGGGCACCGGTGCGGGGGTGGCCGAGCTGATCGCCAAGCTTAGCCCCGGGGCCGATGTCGACGTCGCCTCGAACCCCGAATTCCTGCGCGAAGGCGCCGCCATCGAGGATTTCATGCGCCCCGACCGGGTGGTCGTGGGCACCGACAGCGAGCGCGCCCGCGAGGTCATCCGCGAGATCTACCGGCCACTCTTTCTCAACGAGACGCCGGTGCTGTTTACCAGCCGCGAGAGCGCCGAGCTCATCAAGTACGCCGCCAACGCCTTCCTGGCCACCAAGATCAGCTTCATCAACGAGATGGCCGACCTTTGCGAACGCCTGGGCGGCGACGTGCAGGACGTGGCCCGCGGCATCGGCCTCGACGGCCGCATCGGCGCCAAGTTCCTGCACGCCGGTCCCGGTTTCGGCGGCAGTTGCTTCCCCAAGGACACGCTGGCGCTGGCCCACCTGGCCAGCCGCCGGGGCGTTCCCAGCCGCATCGTCGAAGCGGTGGTCGCCGTCAACGACGCCCGCAAGCGCGGCATGGCGCAGCGCATCATCCGGGCGCTCGGCGGCGATGTCGCGGGCAAGACGGTGGCACTGCTGGGTACCACGTTCAAGCCCAACACCGACGACATGCGCGCCTCACCCAGCCTCGATATCGTGCCCGCCTTGCAGGCCGCCGGCGCCCAGGTCCGGGCCTTCGATCCCGAGGGCATGGCGGAGGCGCGGAAACTGCTGCACAACGTGGTCTGGTGCGATGATGCCTACCAGGCCGTCACGGGCGCCGACGCCCTGGCCATCGTCACCGAATGGAACCAGTTCCGCGGCCTCGACCTGGGACGCGTGCGCGGTCTTATGAAGAGCCCGCTGTTTATCGATCTGCGCAACATCTACGCCCCCGAGGAGATGGCCGCCGCCGGCTTCGACTACCACAGCATCGGCCGTCCGGCTAAACCGCCCGAGGCCTAGCGCATGAGCCACCGTTTCGACCCCACCATCCTGCGCGAATACGACATCCGCGGCATCGTCGGCGAGACGCTCTCGCAAGCCGACGCCGGGGCGCTGGGCCGCGCCTTCGGCAGCGTCGTGGTGGAACGAAACGGCGGCCGTGTGGCCGTGGGCTACGATGGCCGGCTGACCTCGCCCGGGCTCGAAGAAGCCTTGTGCCAGGGCCTGGCGGCTTCTGGCCTCGAGGTGCTGCGCATCGGCCGCGGCCCGACGCCGATGCTCTACTTCGCCGTCCACCACCTGGACGCAGAGGCCGGGGTGATGATCACCGGCTCGCACAATCCGCCTGACCACAACGGCTTCAAGATGATGCTGGGCACGGGCCCCTTCTTCGGCCCCCAGATCCAGGAGCTGGGCCAGCGGGCGGCGACCGGCGATTTCGCCCAGGGCGCCGGCAACATGCGCCAGGCCCCGGTCTTCGATGCCTATCTCGAACGGCTGGTTAGCGAGGACCCCGGCGATTGGCCCCTGGCCGCCGCCTGGGATCCCGGCAACGGCGCCTCGGGCGAGGTCTTGGCGGCGCTGCTGCCCCGGCTTTCGGGCCGCCATGAGTTGCTGAACGGCGACATCGACGGCAGTTTTCCCAACCACCACCCCGACCCCAGCGTGGCCGAGAATCTGGTGCAGTTGCAGGACGCCGTGAAAGCGGGGGGCCTCGACCTGGGCCTCGCTTTCGACGGTGACGGAGACCGCCTGGGGGCGGTTGACGGAGAGGGCCGGATTCTTTGGGCCGACCAATTGGTGGCGCTTTACGCCCGCGAGGTGCTGGCCCGAAACCCCGGCTCCACCATCATCGCCGACGTCAAGTCGAGCCAGGTGCTGTTCGACGAGATCGCCCGGCTGGGTGGCCAGCCGCTGATGTGGCGCACCGGACATTCGCTGATCAAAAGCAAGATGGCCGAGACCGGGGCGCCGCTGGCCGGCGAGATGTCGGGGCACCTGTTCTTCGCCGACCGCTACTTCGGCTATGACGATGCCCTCTATGCGGCACTCCGGCTGCTGCGCGTGGTGGCCCAAAGTGGCCTCAGCCTGGGCCAGCTGATCGACGCCCTGCCGGCGCTGGTCAACACCCCCGAGTTGCGCTTTACGGTGCCCGAGGAACGCAAATTCGCCATCGTCGAAGAAGTACGCCAACGCCTGGCCACGGCAGAGGGCATAGAGGTCAACGCCATCGATGGCGTACGCGTCTCGAACGCCGACGGCTGGTGGTTGCTGCGCGCCTCCAACACACAGAACGTGCTGGTGGCGCGCTGCGAGGGCGGCGACAGGGCGGCGCTGGAACGCCTCAAGCAGGGCTTGGCCGAGGCCCTGGAGCCCAGCGGCGTCGAGGTGCCGTTCGCTTAGCTCGGCTTCGCCTTCAGCAATCTTCCGGCCACGAAGAACCAGAGCAGCGCCGTCACCTCGATGGCCAGCATGGTGCCGAAAGCGGCCTGGTAGGCCCCCGCCTGGTAGTTGCCGCCGGCCAGCGGCGGCCACAGGTCGATGATGGCGCCGATGGCGTACTGGGCGGCGAAGGAGGCGGAAAACACCATGACGTTGAGGCCGGTGTTGGCCCGGCCCGAGAACTCGGGCGGGAAGTGCTGCGAGAGGATGGCGAAGGAGAGCGAGATAAAGGCCGACAAGGCGCCGACTCCGATCCACAGCGCCAGGGCGATGCTGGTCAGTTCGGCAACCAGGCCGGCCTGCACCAGGAGCAGCGCGCTGAGGCCGCCGCCCAGCACCGTGATCGGGCGGATGGCGAAACGGCGGTAGAGAAAGTCGGTGAGGAAGGCGGCGAAGGCAAAGCCCAGCGTCATGGCCAGGGCCATGATAAAGAGGTGGTTGGCCACGGCGGCGCGATCGAGCCCGGCCACGTCCCTGAGCCAGGGCCCGGCCCACAGGCCCTGGATTGCCATGGTGGTAGCCGGCGTCACCACACAGAGTGGCGCCAGGCGCCAGAACAGGCGGTCGCGGTAGACCCGGCCGAGATCACGGAACTGCTTGACCAGGCCGCCGCTGGGCGCCACGCCGGGCCGCGTCGGCACGACGAAAAAGACCAGCGCCGCGGCCACGAAGGTGGCCAGCCCGAGCGCGCCATAGACGCCACGCCAGTCGGTCACGCCCAAGGCCAGCTCGACCGGTACCGTGGCCGCCATGGCGCCGACCCCGCCGAAGGCGAGAAAGAGCCCGTTGAAGAGCGGCAGGCGCTGGCGGGGGAACCACAGCACAATGGCTTTCAGCGAAGCCATCAGGCCGCCGGCCACGCCCAAGCCGATCATGGCCCGGCCGATGATCAGGGTCTCCGGCGCCTGGCCGTTGGCGAAGACCAGCGCCCCCAGGCCGGCCGAAAGCAGCAGCACGCCCTGCACGCGGGACGGGTTGAAGCGGTCGAGGAGCAGGCCCAGCGGCACCTGGAAGGCGGCGAAGGCGAGGAAGTAGGCGGCCGTGATCAGGCCCAGGTCAGCCGCCGAGAGGCCGATCTCAAGCACCAAATGCGGCGCCAGCACGGCATTGATGGTGCGAAAGACATAGGAAAGCGTGTAGCCGGCGGCAAAGGGCAGAAAGACGACCAGGACGCTCCGCGCGATGCTAGCCCGCATTTCTCACCTGGTCATGGCCTGCGCGTCGCTGTCGCGCCGACAGGGTAGGAGCGCTGCGCCGCGCGATGTGGGACATCGGGCAAGCAGCGTGACGCACCCTGTCGGTGCGACAAGGGACGACCCTGGGGCGCCCGAAGGGTCGCTCCGCAGAGTCCCTGTGCGCGCGCCCGCTTTGGCAAAAGGTCGAAGAGCGTAGTCCCACTACGCTCATCGACCTTTTCCTTCCGGATCGCATCACCTGGGGGCTTTGCTGCCCGTGACCCGGTGAGAAATGCGGGCTAGGCGCCGAAGGCTGGCGGGTGGCCTGGCGCTTCATATCAAACTTGAAACACCCTCAAACGGCCGTCAGCAGGCGGCGCCAATAGGGCGTGGCGTAGTGGCGCTTGAGCCCTGCCGCGGTTTCACCGTCGCTGGCGTAGATCTCCATCTCGGTGCCGGGCACTGTCTCGAAGACCTGGCCGGGATGGCGAAAGACCACCTCCGAGCCCAGCGTGAGGTGCGTGGTGTAGTCGTGCCAGGCCAGCCAGGCCCGGTCTATGGCGATCTCTTCGCCGGGCGGCCGGCCGGCCAATCCGTCCCGGAAATCGCTCTCGTATCCCAGCTCGCCGAGCAGCGAGGCGTAGTCGAGCTCTTCCAGCGTGGCGGCGTGGGCGGCACCCAGCAGCCCCTTCCATTTGCCCGCCGAGGGCTTCCACATATGGCCGCTCTCGAACAAGGCGGCCGGCGAGCCGGGTTGTTGCAGCGACTTGAAAAGGAACTGGTCCCTCAGTTCCTCGGCGTAGGAATCGTCGGGCAGTGGCAGGCCGGCGATCTCGGCCAGTTTGTGGATCTCGCGCACGGGCTCGGCCAACAGGTCCTCATAGCGCACCAGCGGCACCTCACCGGCACCCAGCGCCGCCGCCCACCAGTCACGCAATACCGTTGCCATGGTGCGGAACCAGTCGGCATCGTGCAGCACCGCATCGGGCGGCCGCCAGTACTTGGCGGCCAGCGACACCAGCACGTCCAGAGGATGGCGGCAGATGGCGACGGTGGTGTAATTGAGCGCCGCCATCTCGCGCCTGAGCGCCGCATCCGGCGCTTCGTGGCTGGCATAGAAGGGCCGCGTCGGGTGGCTGAAGGCGCTGAGGCCGGAAAGATAGAGAAAGCCGTCGGAGAGGAACCCCCGCTCCGCCTCCAGCGGCCGCCGGGCGCCGGTGCCGAGCGCCACTTCGAGCCGGCCCATACCGTTGGGCCGGAGCTGAAAGCCCCAGGCCCCGAGGCCGACGGTGCTGTGGTATATGGCGTCATAGAGCACTTCGAGGTGATCGGCACAGAGCGCCCGGATCTTGCCGGCCACCGGGTCCAGGCCGGTGGCGTCGGGGTCGCGGGCCGCCAACAGCGAGCCCAGGATCGAGTTGATCACCGTGTTGCCCGATGAGGGAAAGCCGAAGACGCCGAGGCCGCCGGGAAAGCGCGGCGTCACGTAGCGCTTGATGAAGGCGGGATGGCGCAGCGGGCAGTCGATCCCCCATTCGTTGAGGATGGCCACGAAGTTGCGCGAAAAATCGCTCTGCCGGCCGTCGGCCGAGCGGCTGGCCACCACCACCGGAAGGGCCGCCGCCGGATCGTAGCGCCGGCGGAATTCCTCCTCGTCGACGATCGGCGCTCCCTGGAAATCGGCGCCCTCGGCCTGGCTGCCGACGACGTAGGGCAGGGCCACCTCGAGCTGGCGCAGCACGCCGGCCAGGAAGGCGCTCCAATCGTTGAGGCCCCAGATGATGACGGCGTCGGGCGGGCTAGTGTTCAGCGCTCTCGGGCCCACATCTCGCGTATGGTGTCCGCGAGCTTCATCGGATCGAAGGGCTTGGCGATGACGTCGATGGCGCCCAGCTCGCGGTACTGGGCGACCTCGGCGGGCTGCACCTTGGCCGTCATGAAGATCACCGGCGTGGCCGCCAATTGGGGCAGTTGGCGCAGCTCCGCCAGCGTCGTCGGGCCGTCCATGCCCGGCATCATGACGTCGAGCAGGAAGAGCTGCGGAGCGAAGCCCGGCGCGCGCTCCAGCGCCTCGGGGCCGGAGCTGCAGACCTCGACCGTGAAGCCGCCGGCCAATTCCAGGGCCATGCGCGCCACCTGCTGGATGTCGGGCTCGTCCTCGACGAAAAGAATGCGCTCGAGGGTCTCGGTCATGTTTGGCTCCCGTGACGTCCGCAAGGAGTCTGGGCACCCACCCGGTGTACGTCAAGGCGGTGCTATGCAAGGAGATGTCCCTTTTCTAGACTAAGGCGCAAACAGGGAGGCAAACATGGTCGACATCAAGGACCTGCAGGCCATCGTCAAGGCGCTGGACAAGATGGGCCGGCTGGTGCGCGTCAAGTCCGAGGTCGATCCGGCCTACGACCTGGCCGGCATCGCGGCGCGCTTCGAGGGCGGGCCCAGGGCGGTGCTCTTTGAAAACGTCAAGGGTTACGACGAGCCGGTGCTCACCGGGCTCTACTGGTCGCGCGAGCTCCTTGGCGCGCTCCTGGGCAAGGCCGAAGGGGATCTTCCGGGCTACGTTCAGGACTGCATCGAGAGCTGGCAGAAGAAGCCCATGGCTCCCGTCAGCGTGACCAAGGCGCCGGTCATGCAGGTGACGGAAAACCGCGTCGATCTCAGCAAACTGCCCATCCCGACCCACGCGCTGGACGACGGCGGAGCCTATTTCGATGCCGGCGTGGTCATCGCCCGCGACCCCGAGACGGGCGTGCGCAATGCCTCGATCCAGCGCTTCATGGTGGTCGACCAGGACACCCTGACCATCAACATCGACGCCGGCCGCCACCTCGAGCTTTATCTCGAGAAGGCGGCAAAGCGCGCCGAGACGCTCAAATTCTCGCTCAATCTGGGCGTCGGGCCCGGGCTCCATTTCGCCGCCGCGACGCCGGCCGAGGCGGCGCCGGCCGACACCGACGAGCTAGGCATCGCCAGCGAGTTTCACGGCGAGCCCTTGGAGCTGGTGGACGGTACCGTGCTGCCGGTCGAGTGCGTGGCCCACGCCATGTGGTCGCTGGAATGCCAGATCGCACCCGGCGTGGTGGGCGCCGAAGGCCCCTTCGCCGAGGTCACCGGCTATTACGCCACGCGCGCGCCGCGCCCCGTGGTGCACGTGCGGGCCGTGCACCGGCGGCGAAATCCCATCTTCCAAACCATCATCTCGGGCAAGGAGGTGTTCAATTCGGTGGGCCTCTTGGGCGAGGCCAACGTGCTGGCGCTCTTGCAAAAGCAGGTGCCCGGGGTGCGCGACGTCTATTTCAGCCACGGTGGCGCCGGTTTCTACCATGCCGTGGTGCAGATCGCCCAAGGCCGCGCCGGCTGGTCCAAGCAGGCCCTGATGGCGGCCTTCGCCGCCTTCCCGCCCTTGAAGATGGTGACGGTAGTGGACGACGACGTCGACATCCGCAACCCCAGCGACGTCGAATGGGCCATGGCCACACGCCTCGATGCCGCCAGCGGCATTCTCACCATCGACCAGGTCTTCGGCCACGGCCTGAATCCGAGCTTTCCCGATTATCTCGGCGCCAAGGTGGGTTTCGACGCGACGCGCCCCTTCCCCCACACCCGCGAATTCGACCGCGCCAAGATGAAGGAGGTGGGCCTCGAGGGCCTCGATATCGAGGTGCCGGAGATCGCCGCCAAGGCCAAGCGCCCGCGGCGCAAGGCGGCGGCCAAGAAGCCCAAAGGCAAGCGCAAGAGCAAAAAATGACCCCCTTCGCGGCTCTTTACGAACGCGCGGCCGGGCGCAAGGGCGGCCCGGCCGAGCTGGAAAAGCAGCTGCCGACCCCCAAAAGCGCGGCCGAGCTGGCCCGGCTGCCCGACGACCGCTGGCTTTCGGGCATGAGCAAGATCGTCTTCCAGGCCGGCTTCAACTGGCAGGTGGTGGACAACAAGTGGCCGGGCTTCGAGGAAGCCTTCGCGGCTTTCGACCCGGCCCTGTGTGCCGCCTTCGACGACGACCGTATCGATGCGCTGCTGAAGGACAGGCGCATCATCCGCAACGGCGCCAAGGTGCTGTCGGTGCGCGCCAACGCCGTCTTTTTGCGCGAGCTCGCCACTGAGTACGGCAGCGCCGGGCGCTGTTTCGCCGACTGGCCGGCCGAGGATTTCGTCGGCCTGCTGGCCATGCTCAAGAAACGCGCCAGCCGGCTGAGCGGCCGTTCGGCGCAATATTTCCTGCGCAGCATGGGCAAGGACGGTTTCATCATCTCGCCCGATGTGGCCACGGCGCTCATCCGCGAAGGCGTGGTGACCAAGGACCCGACATCGGCCCGCGATCTCAAGGCCGTGCAGGAGGCGTTCAATGCCTGGCGCACCGAGAGCGACCGGCCGATCAGCCATATCAGTCGCGTGTTGGCGATGACGGTGGAGCGCGAGATGCCCGAGGGGCGGGTTAGGCTGTAGGGCCATGTTTAGCTCCAGCCACACCTCCCACGGCCGTTGGAGCGAACCCGGCGTTCCCCATAATGGCTGGCGTTGCATCGACTTCATCGATCTGGGGCGGCCCTCGGAAACCTGCGGCATGTGCGAGCGCCAGCAAATCCGCTACGTCCACGTCATGGAGCACGCCGAATTTCCCCAGCGCATCCGGGCCGGCTGCGTCTGCGCCGGCAACATGGAATCCGACACGGTGGCGGCGAAGGAGCGCGAGCACCGGGCCAAGAGCCTGGAGGCCCGGCGACGGCGCTGGGTGGAAAAGGTCTGGCGGGTGTCCAGGCGGGGCAACCCGTTCCTCAACGTCGATCGCTTCAACGTCGCGCTGTTTCGCAAAGAAGGCGCCTGGTCGGGGCGGATCGAGGACAAGACCTCGGGCAAGACGATTTTCGCCAAGCGCCGCTATGCCGACCAGAACGCCGCCAAGCTGGCCGCCTTCGACGCCGTTGCCGTGCTCAAGCAGCGCCGCGAGAAGCGCTGAGAAAACTAAAGGAAGGCCCAACCTTGATCCGCAACGACGTCAATGCCGCGCCCATCTTCAGCCAGCACCTGCCCATGCAGGTGATGGAGCGCGGGCCTGGCCGCCTGGTGCTGGCCGCCGCCTTCGACGAGATCCACTTGAACGCCGCCGGCATCGTGCATGGCGGCCTGCTGTCGTCGCTGCTCGACTGCTGCCTGGCCGGCGCCGCCTCGGCGGCCGTGGGCGACGAGCTCGGTGAGGGCGGGGGTTATGGAATTACGCTCTCCATGACAGTCAACTTCGTGCGCGCCACCGGCGCCGGCGAAGTGCGCTGCGAGGCCCAGGTGCAGGGCGGCGGCAACAGCACCAAGTTCGTCGAGGCGCGGGTGCTGGACGGCGGCCAGGGGCCGGTGGCCACGGCCAGCGGCACGGTTCGGGTTATTCCCATGCCAAGCGCCTGAGGGGCGCCCTGCCGGGCTCCTCGACCGGCCCCTCGACCATGGGCGTCTTGGGCAACTGGATGAGATAGAAAATCCCCTGGGGCGAGGTGTCGGTGATCACCAGATCAAGGTTGGCGGCGCCTCCCGGCCGCACCTCGCCGCCCGAAAAACGCAGGAAATCGAAAGACTCCATGATCGGTTCGATAATCTGGAAACGGTCCGAGGCAAAGGGGACCGGGGTGGTCGAGGCCTGATCGAACGATAGCCCGTCGAAATAATCGCTGGGCAGGCCCACCTGCTCGCGCAGCTCGAGATCGAAATGGCCCCAGACGTCGGCCGTCAGGTTGCGCACCTGTTTGCGCAGGTGAATGGCGATGGGCCGCGTCTCACCGCGCTTGCCGCCCGCCAGCCGGTCCAGCCCGCGGACCACCAGGACAGCCGGTCCCGGGCCGAAGATTTCCTCCACCAGCACGAAGGGATCGGCGCGGCTGCCGCGGCCCGAGGCCGCCAGCAGACGAAAGCCGCCGCGTTCGTCGCTGAACTCGACGCCCTGGATGACGAAGGCGGCCGCCGCGGCGGCTGCCGGCAGCAGCAGCACGACCAGGGTGGCCAGCATGAGACGAACGGGCATGCGGCGATTGTCGGCCGGCCGCCGTCCGGCGGCAAATAGATTCGCTGGGATACTGTGGCGACCGCCGTCGCGCTAGCGTTGATCGCCCAGCGCTCGCCGGCGCCGGTGACGCGTAATCGCCGCCTTGATGCGCAATAGCGCACCGTCGAGCGCCGCCTGGCCGAGCCACCATTGATGGTCGGGGGAGTGGTGGGCCAGGCCCTGGCGCAACGCCGCCAGCGGCCCCTCGCGCATGGCCTTGAGCTCTGCCCCGAGATCGATGCCGGCAGCAGCCGCCGCGGCGGCCGCCGCCTCGGCTTCGCGGAACTTCAACTGGCCGATGGCCAGGCCGCGCCGCGCACTGGCCAGCAGGGTATCGACGAAGCGCGGCGAGTGGCAGTCGAGGCAGGCGGCCTCGGCCGTCTCGGCGCTGGCGCCGTGGTCGGCCTCGTGCAGGTGGCAGTAGGCGCAGCTCGGCGCCCGCTGGTTGCCCTCGGCCAGCGGCAGCGTGAAATCCGCCTCGGCCGCCTCGAGTCCGGCGATGACGCCGTGCTTGGAAACCGTGTAGGCGTGCACCAGCGAAGCCTTCGGCCCGCCATGGCAGTCGACGCAGGCCTGGCCCTGCCGGGCCGCCGCCAGAGCGCCGTGGAGCTGGCCGTGGCAGGCCGCGCAGCCGGCCTGCTCGGGCCCGTGCCGGCCATCACGCCAGTCGGTCACCAAGTCGGGCGTCTGCTGCCGGTGACAGTCGCGGCAGGCCGCTTCGTCGAAGGGTCCGGGCGGCAATTCCGCGGCCGCGAGCGGCGGCGCCAGCAGAAAAAAAGCCATGACCAGCACGCCGCGCATCAGTTTTGCTCGCGGTTGAGGCCGGTATAGGGGCCGTCGAGCCACAGCCGGCCGGGATCGAAGATCGCCCCGGCCGCTTCCTCGCGGGCCCCCAGCGTCCGCAGCTCGCGGGCCCGTTCCTCGATGCCCTGCAAGGAATGGCGCAGCCGGCGGTGGCCTTCGCGCACGCCCTTTGCATCGCCGTGGGCGGCCGCCTTGTAGGAGCCCAGGCCGTCGAAGTACCACATCTCGAAATAGTCGCGCTCGATGGCCGAGACGTTATAGAAGGCCGAGGCCTGACCTTCGTAAAAGCCGATGCGCAGCGTCGGCCAGAAGCTTTCCCACCAGTCCAGCGGATAGGGCGGGCGGCGGCCCGGCGGCGGCTGGATGAGGTCGCCACGGCGCAGCGCACGCAGCTCGTCCTCGGCCCGGTACAGGAGCTTCCAGGCCGCCTTGCGCTCGTCGTCGAGGCCCCGCAGCCAGGCCGCGGCCTGGGCCCTCTCGTGGCAGTCCGCACAAACCGCGATCCAGCGCTTGCGTTTGACCTGGTTCTGGGCCGTGCGCGGATTGCGCTGGCGCAGGCCGAACTTCCAGATCGCCTTGTCGGCCACCTGATGGTTGCCGCCGCCAAGGTGGCAATAGGCGCAGGTCGGCACTGGGTAGTTGCCGGGCCTAAGCGGCTTGGACCAGTCCCAGCCGGCGCCCTCGGCCAAGTAAAGCTGGCCGTGGGCCGAGGCCAGGTAGCTTTCATCGTCGGGGTGCGGCGGGCCGGAATGGCAGGTCAGGCAGGCCTCGGGGCGGCGCGCCTCGGCGGCCGAGAAGCGGTGCCGGGTGTGGCAGGAATCGCACTTGGTGGCCACCGAATGGCATTGCAGGCAGGCCGTCACTTCGGCCTTGGGCTTGTCGACGAAGTGCTTCGAGTTGACGGCCCTGGTCATGGCCAGGGCGTGGCTGGGAAAGCCGTAGCGCCGCTCGGCCAGGAACTGGCCATGCTGGCGCTCATGGCAGGCGCCGCAGTCGGCCGGGGTGGGAAAGCGCAGGTCCTGGTGGTCGCTGCCGTGGCAGCCGTCGCAGGCCACCGCGGGGACAAGGCCTTGCCCCTGACTGGGCGCGGCATGGCGGCTTTGGCGCCAGTCCTTGACGATGCCCGGGGTGACGCCGGCATGGCATTCGAGGCATTCGGCGGCGCCGAAGCGGCCCTCGACGAGTTCCGTTTCGGGCCGCTGGAAGGTTTCCGGATCCCAGTATTCCTGTACCGCCTCGGGTCGCCAGAGATGACCGTAGAGGCCGTTGCCGCTGGCCTGCTCGTCCATGCCGGCCCGAGCCGGAGCGGACAAGACCGCCGCTGCCAGTAGCAGGGCGAGGACTGTCAGTGGGTGAAGCAAAAGCTGGCCGATGACAATAGGGTGGGAAGTTCGTCGGCGCTGCCCACCGCCGCCGAGAACCACCACGAGGCTGTCAAGGAAAGCATCAGCACCGCGGCAAAAACCCAGGCCTGGGGTCGCGCTGTCGGCAGCCGGCCCGAAGCCCAGGCGCGCAGCCGGCCGCGATTGCGCACCACGGCCGGGCTGAGCACGCTGCGCACGTCGTGGAAAGCCAGGCTGCCGGGCGCGCATTCGCTGACGCAGCGGCCGCAACCCATGCAGTCGGCAACGTCGATGCGGCCTTTCTCACGCCCCAGCCCGAGCACCGGGATGCCCATGTCGCAGACCTGGTCGCAGACGCCGCAGTCGTTGCAGCTTTGGCCGTCGAAATCGAGGCGGTAGAAGCCGACCCGGTTCAAGATGCCGAAGGTGGCGCCATAGGGACAGAGATAGCGGCAATAGGCGCGGTTGCCGGTCAGCGGCGACAACAGCATGGAGGCGAAGTAGGGCAGCACCACGAGCATGCCGAAGATGCCCAGGTAGCCGGCCGACCAGGCGTTGGGCGGGAACAGCAAAAGCGCCCCGGCGGCCAGGTAGAGTGCGAAGAAGAACCATTTGATGTGCCGCAGGCGCCAGGCCCAGGGCCCGCGCGGGGTTTTGTGGCGGAAGACGAATCCCACGGTCTCGCGGATGGCGACGCAGGGACATCCCCAGCCGCAGATAACACGGCGGCCAAAGAGCAGCACCGCCGCCAGCACCAGGAAAAACGTCAGCGTTCCCGGCCGGTGCAGATCGGGAAAGGCGGGCTGCGCCCCGGGGTAGCCGAGATAGGGCTCGAAGAAGGGAAAGAGCCATGGGATCAGCCACCAAAAGACGCTGATCACCGACACCAGGACGATCAGGCGCTTGCGCGTGTAAGGGTTCTGCTCGGCCCTGATGCGCCAGATGCCGAAGCCCAGGATGATGGCGTATTCGCTGTAGCGGTTGAGCCAGATCGGGTTGTCGCCGATAAACAGCCAGGTTTCGTTGAACCAGCCCAGGAAGGCCCAGGCGAAGGCCGCCAGGGCCACAAGCCGCAGCGGCCAAGCGTAGCGCCCGGCCAGCGAACGCTGCTGCCCGACCGGCAGCGCCTTGGCCCGGTAGACGCCGGCCAGGCGCCCGCCCGGGGCGCCGGTGGCCCTGTTCGTGGCGGCGCTCACAGCGCTCTCTCCTGTGTCGCCGCGCGGCCGCCGGCCTGGCGGAAGGGCTGCGACAGCATGCGGTCGAGGCGCAGTTCGGCAGCTTCGCGGAAGTCCTCGAGGCCGATGCTCATGGCCTCGTGGCCGGCCGCCGGTTGGGCCCGGTAGCTGCGTAGCAGGCGGTCCCACCAGGGCAGGTTGAAGCCGAAATTGCTGTCGCTTTCGGCCGCCACGGTGGAATGGTGCACGCGGTGCATGTCGGGGGCGACCGCCAACAGCCGCAGTCAGCGATCGAGGCCGCCAGCCAGGCGCCGCCCAACGCGGCGCCCGGGAAGATCAGGCGCAACAGCACGATGTCGAGCATCACGATGCCCAGATTGGCCGGCCAGCGCCAGCGCCGCGGCGCCGCCACTTCCCACGGCATCATGGCTGCCAGCAGCCCGAAGAAGACGCCCAGCCGCAAGCTGCTCTCCTGCTGCAAGAGGTTTGCGCTCATGGCCCCACAGGTCCTACAGCCGTCCTTGCCCCGCCACCGGCGCACCATTTGTCCCCGGGGATCCGGCCCGTGATGGCAAAACCGTCCGGCACCGCTTTCATCTTGGCTGCCACGCACTTTCTCTTTTGACTTGATTCAAGCATTCAATTGAATGCATAATAGGATTTCACGAGTTCGATTGTCAAGCTGGTGCGTTTGGGGCGGCGCCGATTTGGGCCGGCCGACCTGAGCCGCAAAGAATGGGAGCGGCGACGATGGCCGAGGAGATCAACGTCAAGAAGGCGCTGTTTGCCGAGTTCGCCGTGCTCGCCAAGGCCCTGGCGCATGGCAACCGGCTCGAGCTTTTGGAACTGGTGGCTCAGGGCGAGCGTTCGGTCGAGGCTCTGGCCAAGGTCGCCGGGCTGAGCATCGCCAATGCCTCGCAGCACCTGCTCAAGCTGCGCCGCGCCGGCTTGGTTTTGACCCGGAAACGCGGCGCTTACGTTTATTACCGCCTGCGTGACGAGGCCGTGATCTCGCTCTTGGGCAACCTGCGCGCCTTGGCCGAGCAGAACCTGGCCGAGGTCGATCGCCTGGTCGAGCGTTTCCTGCACGACAAGGACGAGCTCGAGCCGGTCTCATCGCGGGAGCTGCTGGCACGCAGCCGCCAGGGCCAGGTCACGGTGCTCGACGTGCGGCCGGCGGAAGAGTTCGCCGCCGGCCACCTGCCCGGCGCCGTCAACATTCCGCTACGTGAGCTGGAAAGCCGCCTGGCCGAGCTGCCGCGCCGGCGCCAGGTGGTGGCTTATTGCCGCGGCCCCTATTGCGTGCTGGCTTTCGAGGCGGTGGCAACCCTCAGACGCCAGGGCTTCGAGGCCCGCCGCCTCGAACAAGGCTTGCCCGAATGGCGCCGCGACGGCCTGCCCGTGGAAACCCGCCCGGCTTGAATCCGCGCTAAGCCGTTTCTGCCAAAGCCGCCCGGGCCAGGGCCTCGAGCTCGTCGAGGCATTCCGCGGCATTGCGGCCCGAGGTCTCGACCACGGCGCCGGCCTTCCGGTAAAGCGCTTCGCGTCCGGCCAGGATGCGGCGCAAATCCTCCATGGCCTCGGCGTTGCCGGCCATCGGCCGCTGGTCGCCCTGGGCCACGACGCGGCTCATGTGATCCTCGGGCCGGGCCTTGAGCCAGATGGTGGTGCAAGCGGCCAGCAGGCGCTCGAAGGTGGCGGCCTCGGAAACCAGGCCGCCGCCGCTGGCGATCACCGCCAGTTCGTGGCGCGCGATGACACCCTCCAGGGCCCGGCGTTCGTGGCGCCGGTAGGCGGTCTGGCCGGAAAGCGCGAAGATCTCCTCGGCGCTCATGCCGGCCTCAGCCTCGGTCTCGGCCACCAGTTCGATGAAGGGTACGGCCAGGCGCTCGGCCAGGCCCCGACCCAGGGTGCTCTTGCCGGCACCGCGCAGGCCGATCAAGGCAATGCGGCCCTGGCGCTCGTCGCCCAGGTCCTGGGCCAGGATCTCGGCCAGCAAGGTGTCGACCCGTGCCAGGGCGGCGCCGTCGAGGCGGGCCAGCCGCTCCTGCATCAGTGCCAGCTCCGGCGCCGCCTCCGGCCCCTCGCGCAAGAGATCCCCGAGCTTCAGGCCCAGCGCGCCCGCCACCTGGCGCAACCGCCCGATGGAAATGTTGCCCTGGCCGCCCTCGAGCTGTGCCAGATAGCGCTCCGAGACCCCCGAATCCCCGGCCAACTGGCGCCGCGTCATGCCCCGCCGGGCGCGCCCCGTGCGCACCCGCTCGCCCAACGTGCGCAGGAATTCGCCATCGTCGCGGGCGTCTCGTGAGCTTTCCATGCATTATAGTGCCACTGTTTTTCGCGAATTTCCAGAACGGCACTATGTCGCACCAAGGTGCCCCTCTTGTATTTCCGCCCCGGAACAATAGAGTCCACGGCGCTTCCAGGGGCGCCCAGCGCCGATCGAGAGCCGGGAGAGCCAGCATGCCCGAATTCGCCACGGAATTTGCCCTCGTCGACCTGACGCAGAGGCCGCCCGCGGTCAGCCTGCCGCGCCATTACAACGCGGCCCACGATTTCGTCGACCGCCACCTCACCGAGGGCCGCGGCGACAAGCTCGCCATCATCGACGATGGCGGCCAGTACAGCTATGCCGAGGTGGCGGAGCGGGTGAACCGGGCCGGCAACATGCTGCGCGCCCTGGGGGTGGGCATGGAGCAGCGGGTCTTTCTTTGCCTGCTCGATTCCATCGACTTCGTGGCCTGTTTCTTCGGCGCCATCAAGATCGGCGCCGTGCCGGTACCGGTGAATACGCTGCTCACCAGCGCCGACTACGCCTACATGCTGGGCGACAGCCGGGCCGGCGTGCTGGTGGTCAGCGACGTCTTGCTGGAGAAATTCACACCCCTGATCGCCGACCAGGCCCAGCTCGAACACGTGCTGGTCTCGGGTGATGGAGTCGAACATGGCCACAGCAGACTGGCCGCCTTGCTGGCCGCCGCCGAGAGCGCCCTCGAGCCCGCGGCCACGACGGCCGACGACGTCGGTTTCTGGCTCTATTCCTCGGGTTCCACCGGCGCCCCCAAGGGTGCCGTGCACCTGCAGAGCGATGCCGTCCAGACGGCCGCACTCTATGGCTCGGCCGTGCTCGGCATCGTCGAGGACGACGTGGTCTTTTCGGCCGCCAAGCTTTTTTTCGCCTATGGCCTGGGCAACGCCCTGACCTTCCCCTTCCACGTCGGCGCCACGGCGGTGCTGATGGCCGAGCGGCCGACCCCTGAATCGGTGATGGCGCGGCTCAAGCGCCACGACCCCACCATCTTCTACGGCGTGCCGACGCTCTATGGCGCCATCCTGGCCGACCAGGGGCTGGACAAGGGGGCAAGCTCCCAACGCCTGCGCCGCTGCGTCTCGGCCGGCGAAGCGTTGCCCGAGGACATCGCCAAGCGTTGGGTCGAGCGCTTCGGCATCGATATTCTCGATGGCATCGGCTCGACCGAGATGCTGCATATCTTTCTTTCCAACGCGCCCGATGATTTCAGCTACGGCACCACCGGCAAGGCGGTGCCGGGCTACGAGCTCAGGATCGTCGACGAAGACGACCAGCCGGTGGCGGCCGGCGAACTCGGCGAGCTCTTGGTGCGCGGCCCCTCCAGCGCCACGGCCTACTTCAACAACCGGGCCAAGAGCCTGGCCACCTTCCAGGGCCCCTGGACCCGCACCGGCGACAAATACCTGCAGGACGAGGCGGGCTATTACGTCTATGGCGGGCGTTCCGACGACATGCTCAAGGTGGGCGGCATCTGGGTCTCGCCCTTCGAGGTCGAATCCGCCCTGATGGCCCACGACCAGGTGCTGGAAGCGGCGGTGGTCGGCCAACCCGACGCAGACGACCTGATCAAGCCCAAGGCCTTCGTCGTGCCGACCGAGGGCAGCAACGGCTCGCCCGAGCTGGCCGACGAGATCAAGGCCTTCGTCAAGGACCGCCTGGCGCCCTACAAGTACCCGCGCTGGGTCGAGTTCGCCGACGAATTGCCCAAGACCGCGACCGGCAAGATCCAGCGCTTCAAGCTGCGTGGCAACTAGGTATTAGCGCCATGCCGCATTACGACGTCGACGGCGTGCGGCTGGAGTACGCCTGGCACGGCCCCCGGCCGGACCAGGCACCGACCATCGTCTTTTTGCACGAAGGCCTGGGCTGCGTCTCTATGTGGCGCGACTTCCCGGCCGAACTGGCAGCCGCCACCGGTCTCGGTGCCCTGGTCTACAGCCGCCGCGGCTACGGCACCTCCGATCCTTGCGAACTGCTGCGCCAGCCCGACTTCATGCACGTCGAGGGTCTCGAGGTGCTGCCGCGCCTGGTCGAGCTGGCGGGGCTGGGCGATTTCCTGCTGGTGGGTCATTCCGACGGCGCCTCCATCGCCCTCATTTATGCCGGCAATCCCGCCGGCTACGGCCGTGATGGCCTCAAAGGGGTGATGGTCGAGGCACCGCATGTCATGGTCGAGGAGATCTCGGTGCAGGGCATCAAGCAGGCCCACCGGGCCTTCGAGAACGGCGACCTGCGCCAGCGCCTGGCGCGCCACCATGGCGACAACGTCGATTGCGCCTTCTACGGCTGGAGCCTGGTTTGGCTGCAGAACGATTTCGCCCAATTCAACATCATGGACTATGTCGGCCGCATCGAGGTGCCGCTGCAGGTCATCCAGGGCGAAGGCGACGACTACGGCACGCCCGGGCAGTTGGCGGCCATCGGCCGCGCCTTGGGCGACGGCGTCGAGCTCAACCTGTGGACCGATTGCGGCCACGCACCGCACCAGGAGAAGCCCCGGGAAGTGCTGGCTGCCATGACCCGCTTCATAGGGGAAACCCTGGGCTGAAGGCCGCTTGGCCCCTTGCAACTGCGTTGAACCGTCGCGGCAAGGCCCTATAATAGCTCGCCTTTCGTCAAGGGAGCGCGGTCAGGTGTCACGGCAAGTATTCGAGCGTCAGACCTTTCAGCCCGGCGAATCCGTCTTCAAGCAGGGCGAGGCGCCGCGTTGCGCCTACCTGATTCAGGCCGGCAACATCGACATCGTGGCCAACGAGACGGTGGTCGACACCTTGGGCCCCGGCGATATCTTCGGCGAGATGGCGCTGGTCGACGATGAGCCGCGCTCGGCCGCCGCCGTAGCCAAGGGGGCGGCGACGGTAGTACTGATCTCGAAGCAGGATTTCGAACAACGCATCGCCAAGGCCGATCCCTTCACGCGGGCATTGCTCAAGCTGTTTTCCAAGCGCCTGCGCAAGATGACCTCGGGAGCCGCCTAGTCATGCCGACCACGGCACAGCGCCAATACCTCAGTCGCGGTCTCTCGCAGGCCGGCGGCAAGCTGCCTCTGTTTGACGAATGGGGCCAGGCTATCAACCCCAAGACCATACGCGCCTGCGTTCGCGCCGGCTGGGCCGAACCTTGGTTCAACAACCCGCTCAAGCCCGACTGGCTGGTCTGCAAGTTGACCGCCAAGGGGCGCCAGATGCTCGACCCGGCGAGCCCGGCGGCCGGGGCTGAATCGGGCGCTGCCGACGCCCTGGCCTGAAGCGCGGCCGTTCCTCCGGCCCTGCCCTTGACGCAGAACGGCAAGCGCTGATGGACGCCTGGATCGCCATCACCATTGCCGCCGCCTTTTTCCAGAATCTGCGCATGGCGGTGCAGAAACACCTGACGGCGCGTCTCAGTACCGCCGGCGCCACCTCCGTGCGCTTCTACTATGCCTTTCCCCTGGCCGCTCTCTACGCCCTGGCGGTGGCCAACTTGACGGGCCAGGCGCTGCCCCCGGCCAATACCTCGTTCGTGCTCTACGCCATGGTTGGCGGCGGCGCCCAGATCGTCGCCACGGCGCTCCTGGTGTCGCTCTTTTCGCTGCGCAACTTCGCCGTCGGCACGACCTTTTCCAAGACCGAGACGGTGCAGGCGGCGGTCTTCGGCATCGTCATTTTGTCCGACCCGTTGAGCGCCTGGGCGCTGGCTGGAATCCTGGTCAGCCTGGCCGGCGTGATGGCCATCTCGATGGCCCGTGGCAAGGCCGGCCTGGGCGGCCTTGCCCGGGGCTTGAGCGGGCGGCCGGCGCTCTTGGGCATGGCCTCTGGGGCGGCTTTCGCGGTTTCCGTGGTCTCCTACCGGGCGGCGGCTTTGTCGTTGGAAAGCGGCGGCGTGGCGCTGCGGGCCGGACTGACCCTGGCCGTGGTGACGGTGATGCAAACCATCGCCATGACGGTCTACTTGCGCTGGCGCGAGCCCGGCCAGATCAGCCTCGTCTTCCGCTCCTGGCGGGTCTCGGTCTGGGCCGGCATCTTCGGCACCGCCGCCTCGGCGTGTTGGTTCACCGCCTTCACGCTGCAGAACGCGGCCTACGTTCGGGCCGTGGGCCAGGTCGAGCTGGTCTTCACTTTCGCCATTTCGTATTTCTTCTTCCGCGAACGCGCCACACCGGTCGAGATCGCCGGAATCCTGCTCGTCGTGGCCGGCATCCTGGTGCTGCTGCAGGGCTAGGCAGTAGCCGTGAAGCGACCGCCGCCGAGGCGGCCTTCGGTGATGCGACCGACGAAGAACTCGTAAGCCGTGATGTAGGTCTCGTGGCGCTGTTGGCCGAAGCTGGCCACGGTGCCAGCTTCCATGCCGCGGAACATTTCCAGACGCTGGATGAGCAGATCGTGCCACCAGGCCGAGAGGTCCTCGTGGATGATGGCCTGGAAGCCGGCGGCAGCTATCAGATCGCGGTACTCCTCGGGCTCGTGGATGGCCTGGGCCATGATGCCGCTTTGCAGCCGCTGGCGGTCGGCCGGCGAGAGGCCGGGGCCGGCCAGCCAGTCCGTGAAGCAGAGCCGGCCGCCCGGCCTGAGCACGCGGCGCAACTCAGTGAACAGCGCCGGCTTGTCGGCGATGTGGAGAAAGGCTTCTTGCGAGAGCGCCGCATCGAAGCTCTGCCCGGCAAACGGCATGTTCGTGGCATCGCCCTCGGCGAACCTGCACCGAGCGTCCAGCCCAACCAGGTGCGTCAGTTTTTCCGCCCCGGCGACGCGGCCGGCGTTGAGGTCGAGGCCCTGCACCTTGACGCCAAAGCTGGCGGCCAGAAAGCGGGCCGGCCCGCCGAGGCCGGCGCAGACGTCGAGCACTTGGTGCCCGGGCGCGAGCTCGAGCCGGGCTGCGATGGTGCGCACGGCATCGAGGTGGCCGTAGTGGTCCTGATCAAAGGGGTAGAGGTCGGCGGGCTGCAGCGCCGCCAGGTCCTTGCCCTCGCGTTCCAGTCCGGCCAGCACCGAGCCCTCGTTGATGGGGTGCTCGTCATAGAAAGAAATAACGTCGATGATCGCGCCCCTGTCTCTATCCGCCCTGGGCGAAATGAAGCTACAATAATAGACACTTCGGCGGATCGGGGGGATTTGAGATGACCGACGAGTTGATCGCGGACGACGTCATCGTCGACGCGGAGGCGCTGCGCGAACAGGTCCGGGAAAAATACCGCGAGGTGGCGCTGGAGCCCGAGCGCGAATTTCATTTCCATACCGGACGGCCGCTGGCCAAGCGGCTGGGCTACGACCAGGCGCTGGTCGATGCCTTGCCCGATGCGGCCGTCGAATCCTTTGCCGGCGTCGCCAGCCCGTTTGCCTTGCAAGCGCTGCAAGCGGGCGAACGCGTGGTCGACGTGGGCTCGGGCGCCGGCTTCGACAGTTTCATCGCGGCCGCCCAGGTCGGTGCCGAAGGCCAGGTCGTGGGCGTCGACATGACCGAGGAAATGCTGCTCAAATCCCGCGCCACGGCGCAGCAAATGAATTGCCGCCAGGTCGAATTCCGCGACGGCCTGGCCGAAGAACTGCCTATCGAGGATGGCTGGGCCGACGCCGTCGTCTCGAACGGCGTGATCAACCTCTGCGCCGACAAGCAGCGGGTGTTCAGCGAAATCGCGCGCGTGCTCAAGCCGGGCGGCCGGCTGCAGTTCGCCGACATCGCCAACGGCCAGCCGGTACCGGCCTCGGCGGTGCGCGACATCGACTTATGGACGGCCTGAATTGCCGGTGGCCTGCCGTGTGCAGGCTGGCAGAAGATGCTCGAAGATTCAGGCTTCACGGACGTCGCCATCGGCCCACCCAACGACACCTTCGGTGGCGCCGGCGGTGAAGCCAAGGCGCGGCAGTTCGAGGTTTTTGGCTACTCGTTCCTGGGCCGCAAACCGCGGTAGCGCCGAACTGTTTGCCGCTGCTGCCGAGCGGCGGGGCCGACGAGATCAGGCCGGCTGTGATCAACGCGGTGGACGGGGTGTGACTGCTCTCGATCGCCATTGCCGGTTACTTCCCGCGCGCCCTGAGGCCGCCGTTGCGTCGGACCTTTGCCGGAGCCGGCCTGACCGATATCATCGGGGTGGCCGGTGGTCTGGCGCTGATCGGCTACGAGGTGTTGATGGCGCGGCGCCAGGCAGCGATGTCATGGAGTTCGCCTGAAAGCAGCGGAGACAAAGACGTGAAAATCGACATCTACAACCACATCTTTCCGCAAATCTATTTCGACGCCATGATGAAGGTGGCACCCGCTCACACCGACATGGGCAAGCGGGTGCGCAACATTCCCATCCTCACCGACCTCGACATCCGCTTCCGCTGTATGGACCTGTTCGGCGAATATCAACAGATACTCTCGCTGGCCTCGCCGCCTATCGAGGTCTTGGCCGACGCCGAGACCTCGCCCGAGCTCGCCCGGCTGGCCAACGACGGCATGGCCGAACTCTGCCGGAAATACCCTGATCGCTTCCCCGGCTTCGTCGCTTCGCTGCCGCTCAACAACCCCGAGGCCAGCCTGGCCGAGGCCGAACGGGCGCTCAGCGAACTGGGTGCCCGGGGCACGCAGATCTTCTCCAACGCCGCCGGCCGGCCCATGGACGAGCCCGACTTCATGCCGCTCTACGACCTCATGGCCGCGCACGACCTGCCGATTTGGCTGCATCCGGCCCGGGGCGCCAAGCATCCCGATTACCTGGGCGAGGAGAAATCCCTCTACGAGATCTGGTGGACCTTCGGCTGGCCCTACGAGACCTCGGTGGCGATGGCGCGGCTGGTCTTCGCCGGACTCTTCGACAAGCACCCCGGCCTCAAGATCATCACCCACCACCTGGGTGCCATGGTGCCCTATTTCGAGGGCCGTGTGGGACCGGGCTGGGACCAGCTCGGCAGCCGCACCTCGGACCAGGACTATGGCGCGCTGCTCGACCAACTGGAAAAGCGGCCGCTGGACTATTTCAAGATGTTCTATGCCGATTCGGCGGTCTTTGGCTCGGCCTCGGCAACGCGCTGCGGTCTCGATTTCTTCGGTGCGGACAAGGTGCTGTTCGCTTCCGATTCGCCCTTCGATCCGGAAAAGGGGCCGGGCTATATCCGCGAGACCATCGCCGTCCTCGACGGCCTCGGCTTGAGCCCGGCCGAGCTCGAGCAGATCTATCGCGGCAACGCCGTCAAGCTGCTCAAGCTCGAGGGCGACTGAGGCGGCGCGCAACATGGCCTACGAGACCGTCGGCGACCGCCTGTTGGCCCGCTTGGCCGACCATGTCGATTACCTCTTTGCCAACGCCGGTACCGATTTCCCCTCGCTGATCGAGGCCATCGCCCGGGCCGAAACGACGAACGCAGCGGCTCCCAAGGCCATCGCCGTACCGCACGAAAACCTCGCCGTGGCCATGGCGCTGGGCCACACCATGGTCTCGGGCAGGGCCCAGGCGGTCATGGTGCATGTCGGCGTGGGCACCGCCAACGCCATCTGCGGTCTCCTCAACGCCAGCCGCGAGCGCCTGCCGCTGCTGCTGGCGGCCGGGCGCACGCCGCTTTTGGAGGCAGGCGCTGAGGGCGCGCGCAGCCGCTATATCCACTGGGCCCAGGAGATGTACGACCAGGCCGGCATGTTGCGCGAGGCGGTCAAGTGGGACTATGAGCTGGGCCGGCCGGAACAGCTCGAGACCGTGCTCGACCGCGCCTTCGCCATCGCCACCAGCGAGCCCCGGGGCCCGGTCTATTTGTCGTTGCCACGCGAAGTGCTGGCAGCGCCTGCCGCCGCCACCGCCACCACCGCCACCACATTGCCCGCCGCCCAAGCGCCGGCTGCCACGGCGAGCGCCATCGACGCCGCCGCGGCCATCCTGGCGGAGGCCCAGCGGCCCCTGATCGTCACCGCCAGCGCCGGCCGCGACCCGGCCGCGGTGGAGCACCTGGCCCGCCTGGCCGAGCGCTTCGCGCTGCCGGTGGTGTCGTTTTTTCCGCGCCAGCTCTGCCTGCCCAGCGACCACCCCATGCACCTGGGCTATGAGCCCGGCCCCTTGCTGGCCGAGGCCGACGCCGTGCTGGTGCTGGAGTGCGACGTGCCCTGGATCCCCAGCCTGCAGGGACCACCGCAAGGCGCCCGCGTCATCCAGCTCGGCGTCGATCCGCTGTTCGCCGACTACCCGCTGCGCGGCTTCCCGGCCGAGCTCGCCATCACGGCCCAGCCGGCGGCGGCGCTCGAGGCCCTGGGCGAGGCTTTGGCGGCCCGCCTGGTGGGGGCCGGCGAGGCAGTCGCGGAACGCCGCCAGCGCCTGGCTCAGGCGCGCCAGGAGCTCGAAGCCGGCTGGCTCGAGACCCGCGAGCGCCTGGCCGGCGCCACACCCATCCACCCGGTCTGGCTCAGCCACTGTCTCGACCAGGTCATCGACGACGAGGCCATCGTGGTCAACGAGATGGCGCTGGCGCTGGCGCACATCACCCGGCGCCGGCCCGGCAGCTACTTCGGCCCCAGTCCGGCCGGCGGCCTGGGTTGGGGCCTGGGGGCGGCGCTGGGGGCCAAACTGGCGGCGCCCGAACGCTTCGTGGTGGCCGCGGTGGGCGACGGCTCCTACATGTTCGGCAACCCCACGCCGGCCCACTTCGTCAGCCGGGCCCACGACCTGCCAGTACTGTTCATAGTTGCCAACAACTCGGGCTGGGGGGCGGTGAGCGCCGCCACCCGCGCCATGTACCCGGACGGCGAGGCGCTGAAGCGGAACCGCATGCCCCTGGCGACGCTGGAGCCGACGGTGGCCTTCGAGCACGTGGTCGAGGCCAGTGGCGGCTGGGGCGAAAGGGTCGAGGACCCGGCGGCACTGCCCGAGGCCTTGCAGCGCGCCGTCCGGGTGGTGCGCGAAGAGGGCCGCCAGGCGCTGCTCAACGTCATCACCCAGGACCGCTGAGGCGCCTTTCAGGAGCGCACCATGGCCGCCGACCCCAGCCTGCAGATGTGGCTCACCTTCGGCATCATTGCGCTGGCGCTGGTGCTCTACATGCAGGAGCGCCTGGCGCTGGAGCTGACCTCGCTGGGCGTCATCTGCGCCCTGATCGTGCTCTTTCAGATATTGCCGCTACCCGGCCCCGCCAGTTCGTGCTGACGCCACACTATTTCGGGCCCGACCGGCGCCGGCGCGAGGTCGAGATGGAAAGCTCCGAACGTCGCCTGCGCGGCGAGGAAGACGCTGAAATCCACTACGAAAACGCCTAGGATCCGCCCATGGCGACCGACAAGAGCCCCGCAGCCGCCTCGCACGACGCCAAGGAACGGCCCCGCATCCGCTATTTCCGGCTGCGCAACAAGCTCAAGGAAAAGGCCAGCGGCGGCATGATGGGGGCCGGCGGCGGCGGCGGCGAGATCACGGCCGAGCTCTTGGAGAAAGCCATGGCCGAAGTCCAGAAGGTGGCCGAGGACTACCCTGACTGGGTCAAGGGCTTTATCGCCGAGCTGGCCAGCGAACACGGCGCCGCCCTGGGCCAGCAACCGGCCGAGCGCGTGCCCACTTCAAGCGCATCAGCGAAATGGCGCACGAGCTCAGGGGTCAGGGCGGCACCTTCGGCTACCCCTTGATCTCGGTTTTCGGCAAGTCGCTTTACGGCTTCACCAGCCCCGGCGCGGTCTATTCCGACAGCCACCTGGAAATCGTCAAGGCGCACATCGATTCCATGCGCGTGGTGATCAACGATCGCATCGAGGGCGACGGCGGACGCCTCGGCCTCGAGCTCAGCAAGGGCCTGCAGGTGGCCATCGCCAAGCACACCAAGGTCGAGAGCGGGAAGGCCCCGGCCAAAGGCAGCGCCAAACCGACGCCAAAGCGCTGAGCGGCGCGGTCTGAGGATTTGACAGGGCCGGCCGACGGTCTGTATATTAGAAAATCATAATATTAAGAAAAGAGCCGGCCGCCAGGCTGGGTAGGGAGAGGGTTGATCGTGTTGTAACCATTTTTTTCAGGGACCGGCGAGGGCCGCCTTGGGCGGCGTTGACTCAGCCGGTCCGGTCCGCTAGAGGGAGACTTCACAGGGCTCCAAAGCATATCCTGTGTGGAATTCCGTCGTCCGGGGCGCGCCGCTTGGAGCGCTTTCGCGTTGCCGACTTCAGGGAGAACATTTGATGCCGACGTTTGTGCACACCGACAAGTGTGACGGCTGCAAGGGCGGTGAGGTCACCGCCTGCATGCACATCTGCCCCAACGACCTGATGGTGCTCGATACCGGGCGCATGAAGGCCTACAACCAAGAACCCGAGCAGTGCTGGGAATGCCAGTGCTGCGTCAAGGCCTGCCCCCAGCAGGCCATCGAGGTGCGGGCCTACGCCGACGTCGTGCCCATGGGCGGTGCCGTCATCCCGCTGCGCACCGACGACGCCATCATGTGGACCATCAAGTTCCGCGACGGTGAGCTCAAGCGCTTCAAGTTCCCCATCCGCACCACTCCGGTGGGCTCCATCGAGCCCTACGCCGGCAAGCCCGAGGCGGACGACCTGGAGAACCAGAACCTGTTCACCGAAGCCGGCCGCAATCTACCCACGATCGCCTGATCGGCGGCCCGCACTCAAGTCATCGAGACACCCGACGGCGGCGCCCGGCGCCCAGACCGTCACGCAGTTGGAGGAGACACCATGATCGAGGGCACCTTCGGTAACCCGGAAATCATCGAGATCGAGACCGATATCCTCATCATCGGCGGCGGCATGGCGGCCTGCGGCGCGGCCTACGAGGCCAAGCGCTGGGCTGGTGACGACGTCCGCATCACGCTGGTCGACAAGGCCGCCATGGACCGCTCGGGCGCCGTGGCCCAGGGCCTTTCCGCCATCAACACCTATCTCGGCGAGAACTCGCCAGACGATTATTGCCGCATGGTCTCGGCCGATCTCATGGGGCTGACGCGCGACGACTTGGTTTACGATGTTGGCCGCCACGTCGACGACTCGGTTCATCTCTTCGAGGAATGGGGCCTGCCCATCTGGAAGGACAAGGAGACCGAGGGCGTGGCGCTCGGCGATGGCGGCAAACCGGTACGCTCGGGGCGCTGGCAGATCATGATCAACGGCGAGAGTTACAAACCCATCGTCGCCGAGGCGGCCAAGAAGGCCGTCGGCATCGAAAACGTCTACGAGCGCGTCTTCATCGTCAAGCTGCTGCTCGACGAAAACGAAGATAACCGCATCGCCGGCGCCGTCGGCTTTTCGGTGCGCGAGCACAAGCTCTATGTCTTCCGCGCCCAGGCCGTGCTCAATGTCTGCGGCGGCGCCGTCAACGTCTTCAAGCCGCGCTCCATCGGCGAGGGCATGGGCCGTACCTGGTATCCGGTGTGGAACGCCGGCTCGACCTACGCCATGGCGGCCGAGGTCGGCGCCGAGATGACGATGATGGAAAACCGTTTCGTGCCGGCCCGCTTCAAGGACGGCTACGGCCCGGTGGGCGCCTGGTTCCTGCTCTTCAAGTCGCAGGCCACAAACGGCTACGGCGAGAACTACATGCAGAAGAACGCCCACATGCTGGAGGATTTCGCGCCTTACGACAAAGCCGCCGTGGTGCCGACATGCTTGCGCAACCACGCCATGCTGCACGAGATGAAGGAGGGCCGCGGACCCATTTTGATGGATACGCCGACGGCCATGGCCAACCTCTCCGAGACCATGACACCGAAGGAGGTCAAGCACCTGGAGGCAGAGGCCTGGGAGGATTTCCTCGACATGTGCATCGGCCAGGCCGGGGTCTGGGCCGGCATGAACATCCGGCCCGAGGAATCACCCTCCGAGCTGATGCCGACCGAACCCTACCTGCTGGGTTCGCACTCGGGTTGCTGCGGCATCTGGGTCTCGGGACCCGAAGACATCGAGGCACCGGCCGAATGGAGCTGGGGCCACAACCGCATGACCACGGTCACCGGCCTCTTCACCGCCGGTGACGGCGTCGGCGCCTCGGGTCACAAATTCTCCTCGGGCTCGTTCACCGAAGGCCGCATCGCCGGCAAGGCCATGGTCCGCTTCGCCGGCCAGCAAAGCGCCTTCAGCCCGGCGCTGAAGGATGACATCGCGACCATCACCGAGGAAATCTACAAACCGGTCCGCACCTACCTCGAGCACAAGGACAAGACCACGTCGGAAGACATCAACCCGCACTACATCTCGCCCAAGATGTTCCAGATGCGGCTGCAAAAAAATATGGACGAATACGTCGCCGGCGTCGGGCCCTACTACCAGACCAACGGCAAGCTGCTGGAGATCGGCCTGCATCACCTGGAGCTGCTCAAGGAAGACAGCCAGCACCTCAGGGCCAATGACTTGCACGAGCTGCTCAGGGCCTGGGAAAACTACCACCGCCTGCGCACCGCCGAGGCCCATTTGCGCCACATCCTCTTCCGCGAGGAATCGCGCTACCCGGGTTTCTACTACCGCGCCGACTTCCCCGGACTGGACGAGGACAACTGGAAGTGCTTCGTCAACTCGCGCATGGATCCGGAAAGCGGCGAATGGGCCATGAAAAAGGTGCCGCACAAGGACCTAGTGGAAAAACACTACGGCTGAACGGGCCGTCGAGACCAACGCAAAGGGGCGCCTGGCGGCGCCCCTTTTTGTCTGCACG